>NZ_ASZW01000001.1:0-962 GCF_000468215.1 Arthrobacter sp. CAL618
CCCCGACCCCTCCGCCGAGAAGTTAGAGTAGCTGCATGTTTGAGGCTTTTACGGAATTCGTGACGACGGTTGACGGGGTCGATATTGCGGGCAGGATCTCCCGCCCCACGGATGAACCCAAGCCGGCGCTGCTGCTGCTGCACGGGCATCCCGAATCTCACGTGATGTGGCACAAGATTGCCGACCGGCTGACCGAGCGCTACACCGTGGTGATGCCTGACCTGCGCGGCTATGGTTCCTCGGGAATTCCGGCCAGCGATCCGGAGCACCAGACCTACAGCAAGCGCACGATGGCCCGAGACCAGGCGCTTCTGATGCAGCATTTCGGCGCTGAGCGCGGATTCCGGCAGTTTGCGGTCTGCGCCCATGACCGCGGTGCACGGGTGGCCCACCGGCTGCTCACCGACCACCCGGACCTGGTGACCGCAGCAATGCTCCTGGACATCGCCCCCACCCTCGACATGTATGAAGCAACCGATAGAGCCTTTGCCGAGGCTTATTTCCACTGGTTTTTCCTCATCCAGCCGCAGCCGTTGCCGGAATCGCTCATAGAGGCCAACCCGCGCGCCTACATCGAGAATCTGATGGGAAGCAGGTATGCGGGCCTCGCCCCCTTTCCGCGGGATGTTCTCGACCAGTACGTTGCTGCCCTCTCCCGGCCCGGCGCAGTTCACGCGATGTGCGAGGACTACCGGGCGTCGTCGACCATTGACCTCGAGCATGACCGCCACGACCGGGCCAGCAATCTGCAGATCAGCACCCCGCTGCGGGTGCTGTGGGGGAAGCACGGGGTGGTCGGCAAGCAGTTCGATCCACTCGCACTCTGGCGCGAAATGGTCCCCAACGCGACCGGCCGGGCGCTCGACGCCGGCCACTACCTCCCCGAGGAAGCACCGGCAGACGTATTGGACGAGATCCTGAGCTTCCTCTAACGGCCGACACCGCCGGGTTGAACCTGCCTT
>NZ_ASZW01000002.1:0-6253 GCF_000468215.1 Arthrobacter sp. CAL618
CCTACGTCGGGCGTGGGCTGGGACGGCTCGACGCCGCTCATGCTGACCAGCATGGTCCGGTTGCGGGCTCCGGTCTTGCGGAGCAGGGATCCAACGTGTTTTTCAACGGTCTTTGCGGAGATCTGCAGCTGGCGCGCGATCTGTTTGTCCGCCATGCCCTGTAGCACCATGTCGCGCACCTGCCGCTCGCGCACCGTGAAACTGTCCAGCGTGGTGTCCTCCGGGGCGGCAGCCATGAGGGAATCGAAAAGCTCGCCCTCCACCAGCGCCTGCCCCTGACCAGCCGCGACGATCACCCGCGCAATCGCCTCTCCTCCCGCTTTGCGGTTGATGAATCCTCGCACGCCAGCTTGTTTGGCTGACCGCACCTGGTCCACCGTGGGATTATCCGTGAGGACCACGATGGCGGCCTGTGGATCGAGTTTCCTGACCTCCGTGAGTAGTCCCGTATCGGTTTCCTGGACCATGTCCAGATCAACCACCAGGACGTCGGGGCGGAGTAGTTCGTATGCGTCCAGCAGTTGCCCTGAAGAGCTGACTTCGGCCGCTACCTGAACTGCTGGCTCGCTGATCTGTAGTAGCCTGACCAAGCCAGCGCTGATGAGGGGTTTGTCGTTGGCGATCAGCACCTTCCACCGCGGCTGGGGGCGCTCGCCCCGCTCCGGCACCTTGTCGGGCAGGGTGGCCCTCACCTTGGTACCCCACCCGGGCATCGTGTCGATGTGCAGGTCACCTCCCAGATGGACCGCACGCGAGGTCATCCCATGCAGGCCAAGGCATCCCGTGGGCAGGGCTGAGTGGTCCCCGTGGGTGGTAGCCAGATCAAATCCCCGCCCGTTGTCTTCCACCAGGACAGCTAGCGAATCACTCTCATAGACCAATCCCACCCGAACGCTCGTCGCCCTCGAGTGTGTGACCACATTGCCCAGCGCCTCCTGGATGATCTTGAACGCCTGGTGAGCGATCTCCGGGGCAAGCGCGCGGGGAGACCCGATGACGGTGAGTTGCGTCTCCGCAGCGCTCATCGATTCGGCCCAGGTCAGTTCGGCCGCGACTGCCACGTCGAGGTCCCGGCCCGCGAGGGACGCCGGGCCCATCCCCAGGATTGTGCGGCGCGTTTCGGCCAGGGCATCATGGGCGATATTACGGGCGGTTCCGATGTGCCGGGTTGCGGCGGCTTCCAGGCCGTCCCGCCGGACCGCTTTGTCCGCATCATCAAGACTGAGAAGCAGGGTGGCCAGGGACCGGCCGATGGTCTCGTGAACGTCCCGCACCGCCCGCTCCCGTTCCACTCCGATGGCGGCCTCCTGCTCGCGTTCAGAAGCGATGGCGTGCAATTCTGAATTTTTCAACGCGATCGCTGCGTGGCTGGCGAAGAGCTCAGCCAACGCGGCGTCATCGGGAGTAAACACGCGCTGCGGATCGGCGCCGAAGATGATGCAGGTCCCGATGACGCGTGCATCCCACTGGATGGGTACCCCAATGACCGCGCAGTTCCACCGGGGATCTTCTGGGGAGATATGGCCCTTCGACACTTGACTGTAGGTCCGGAGGATCACCGTGGAGCGATCCCGCACCACCAGGCCGGTGATTCCTTCCTCTAGCGAGAAGGTTTGCCCTTCCTGGCAGCCCACGCCGAAATCGACTTTTTTGGCGTAGGTCCCGCTCGCTTCGTTGACTAGGGAGAGGGAACCCGATTCGCAGCCAAGCAGCAGTGCGGCATGCCCCAAAATCCGTTCCAGGAGCGGTTGAAGCTCAAATCGTCCGGCGAGGTCACGTGCCAGTTCCGCGACAGTGTCCAACCGCTTTTGCGCGCTATCCACCTGCAGCGTGCCATGCATTAGTGGGTCAGGCCCCAGCCAGGAATCAGTCATTTCCGTCCTCTCTGACGAAATGCGCGTTGAATCTCCGTGGGACCGGACACCTGTGCAGCACACCATCGGTTTATGCATTAAATCACTATGCGTGCTGGTTATCCCCCATGGGGACGGCGGGTAAGCCCTCATGGCAGGTCCAGTGGATTGATGGTTGCGTTGAGGTAGGCAAAACAAGGGTCCCGGACAGGGCGAAACGATGGCTGGAGAAGAGTAATGGCTCGGATTGGAATTCTGACCAGCGGCGGAGATTGCCCGGGGTTGAACGCTGTGATCCGGTCCTGCGTGCTCCGGGGGATCCGGAACCATGGCGACGAATTCGTCGGCTACATCGACGGCTGGCGGGGGTTGGTTGAAAACAATTCGATCATCCTGGATTGGATGAGCGTTCGCGGTATTGCCAAACAGGGCGGAACAATTCTTGGCACTTCCCGCACCAGCCCGTTCGGCGATGGCAGCGGCGTGCAGCACATCGAAGCGAACCTTCGTTCCCTCGGGGTGGATGCGCTGATTGTAATTGGCGGTGAGGGAACCCTCGCCGCCGCTAAAATCCTCAGTGATGATGGTGTGCGGATCATCGGTGTCCCCAAAACGGTGGATAACGACCTGTCCGCGACCGACTATTCGTTTGGCTTCGACACTGCGGTGCAGATCGCGACCGAGGCGATCGACAGGCTGAGTACCACCGGCGAATCGCATCATCGGTGCATGATTGCGGAGGTGATGGGACGCCATGTTGGCTGGATCGCGCTACACGCGGGCATGGCCACGAGTGCCCACGCGATTCTCATCCCGGAACAGCAGCCCAGCATGGAGGAGATTTGCGAGTGGGTGGCGAAGCCGTTTCACCGGGGAAGAACCCCGCTGGTGGTTGTGGCCGAGGGATTTGTCTCGGCGGAGATGAACCACCCCCACTCGGAACGCGGACTTGATGCCTTCAATCGACCCAGGCTGGGTGGTATTGGTGAAAGGCTCGCACCCATCATCGAGCAACGAACCGGGATTGAAACGCGGTCCACAACTCTCGGGCACATCCAGCGGGGTGGTGCGCCGAGTGCGTCAGATCGGGTGCTCGCCACCCGGCTGGGCATGGCAGCAGTAGACGCCGTTCACGACGGCGCGTGGGGCACCATGGTTGCCCTCCGCGGCACTGACATCGTGCGGGTAGACCTAGGAGAGTCGGTGGCGCAACTCAAGACTGTCCCGCAGTCACGCTATGACGAAGCAACAACGTTTTTCGGCTGATCGGTTGGTCTGAACGGCGCGATTGCGGGAACGGTTCGCCTCTGGCACCTAATGTTCCTGCCAGATCAGATCAGGTCATAGGGCTCAAGGGGACGGTTCTCGCGGTAGCGGTCACGCCAGCGGTGGTGTGGTTCGGCTTTTCCGTCGTCGTGCACCACGACTACCGGGCAGACGGCACGCGCGACACACGCGTTGCTCACGGATCCCAGGTGCAGGCCGCGGAGGCCGCCGTGACCCCGCCTGCCGACCACCAGCATCTGTGCCCTCGCGGCCGCCTCGACCAGCACGGTCGACGGATGACCGCGGATGATGGTGCTGGTGAATCCAGGCGGCGTCTCGTCTCCAAACGCCTCGTGAATAGCCTCATCGAGGCGTTTCTGGGCACCCTTTCCGAAGATGGTCATGTCGGGGAGGAGGTACTCCTCGTACATCCTTGGATAGTCCCAACAGGCAACGGCGTGGACTTCAGCGCCAAGGGCCGGGGCGAGTTTCGCGGCCAGCCTCAGGGCGAGGATCGAAGGCTCCGAGCCGTCGACGCCCACCACTACATGAGGATCCTCTGGGGTTCGTTCCATCACAGCTCTCCTTGGCTCGCAGGACCACTTCCGGGTACCCCAATTTTACGCCGCGTAAGCCCCTATGCGCAGGGAAACAGCCGCCAATATTCAAGGCTTATACGGAGTGGTCGGGGGCGGCGACCATACGCTGAACCAGCTCGCCGAGGCCTTCGATGCGATCGTGACGACGTCGCCAGCGGTCAGGTAGGGAACTCGGCCGGAGAGCGCGACGCCCTCGGGGTGCCGGTGTTCACTGGGTCTGCCGGGTACAGGGCCATGTACGGGGACGGCTCCAACGCCGGTCAGAGGTGCACCCACTCTGAGGGAGCCAGTGTGTTCGAGCTGAGGCGAATCCTCCGCGGCCAGCGCATCAGTTTCTTTTGGCTGATCCTATTTGTGCGCTGCTTCATCCCAGAGCGTGCTCATTTCGGTCATGGCACGTTCCATGATGGCGAGCATTGAGTGGTGGGCATCGACCGGGTTGCCGCGCTGGATGGCGCTGGCGACGTCGACGTGCAGTTGCAGTGCTTCGTCGTGCGGGTGCTCGGGCATGAGGCCATAGTGGGTTCGCCCGGTCAGAACCTCGGCGACGAGGGAGTTGAGCTTCCCGAACATCTCGTTCCCGGAGCTGGATAGCACCAGGCGGTGGAACTGGATGTCGAGGGTCAGGAACAGTTCAGTGTCGCCGTCCTGCCCGGCGGCCCACAGCTTTCCGGCCAGCCCCATAAGCTCGCTGGCGTCGGCCAGCGGCGCCCGTAGTGCTGCCAGCCGGGCGGCCTGCGGCTCTACTGCCGTGCGCAACTCGGTCAATGAGCGCAGCTGGGCGACCCGCCCCGGGGAGGCAAGGCGCCACCTGATGACCTGGCGGTCGTAGAGGTTCCACTCGGTGGCGGGCAGCACCTGGACGCCCACCCGCCGTCGTGATTCGACCATTCCCATGGAGGCTAGGACACGCAGCACCTCGCGGATGACCGAGCGGGAGACGCCGTAGCGCTCCTCGAGCTCTTCGATCCGCATCACCGATCCGGCGGCCCATTCGCCGGCTCCGATGGCCAGTCCCATCTGGTCAACCACTGACGCATGCAGGCCAGAGGGCATGACACCGGGGGTATGGGGATCAGTTGGCTGCATGAAGTGAAGCGTATCAAGAGCATCCCATTCGAGTGACGGGGTTGCATAAGTATGATCTTTGTCACTACTATCGTGGCTATTAGCAGATGTAAACCGATCATCTACTCCTGGCCCCGGCTATTGCGGGTGTCCTCAACGAAGAGAACTGGAGCAACAGTGCAGCGTAAAACTATGCGGGTAGCCGGACTGGCGGTCACGGCCTTACTGGGTGGAACCCTTGCGGCATGCGGCGGAGGCGGTGGCGGCGACGAAGCCTCCGACACTCTGCGGGTTACCCTCGCCAACCATGTGTGGACCGATACCATCATTGAAGCAATTCCCGAATTCGAAGAAGAAACGGGCCTGACCGTCGAACTCACGCAGCTCGGCGAAGACCAGCTATCGGCCCAGTACAACGTGCAGCTCAACGCCGGCACCGATGAGATCGACGTGATGATGTACCGGCCACTGCAGGAGGGCAAGCTGTTTGCTCAGAACGGCTACTTGGCCGATCTGACGGAACGCGTCGAATCTAACCCCGAGTGGGAATGGTCAGACTTCCAGAGCGGCCCCGTCGACTCCACCACGTTTGAGGACAAGGTGGTTGGCGTCCCAACCATCACCGAGCGCGAGGTGCTGTACTACCGCACCGACCTCCTCGAGGCTGCAGGCCTCGAGGTCCCGGAGACTCTCGAAGAGCTGGAAGCCGCCGCGAAGCAGATCAGCGAAGAGAACCCCGACGTCGCAGGCTTCGTCGCCCGCACCGGCAAGTCACCGGCCGTCACCCAGTTCTCCAGCTTCCTCTACAGCTTCGGCGGCGACTTCATCGATGAGGAAGGCAACTCAGCCATCGCCTCACCGGAAGCCAAGGAAGCCTACGATTACTACGGCCGCATGATCAACGAATATGGTCCAGAGAATGTCAGCACCGACATGAGCTGGCCCGAAGCCATGGCCATCTTCACCCAGGGCGGTGCAGCCTTCTACACCGAGGCAGACAGCCTCTATCAGAACGCCACCGACCCCGCGAACTCGCAGGTTGCCGAGAATGTCGGCTTCGCCCCACTGCCTGCAGGTCCTGCCGGATCCAAGCCCTACAACGTACCATCGTGGGGCCTCGGCATTAACGAGGCATCGAAGAACCAGGACAACGCCTGGAAGTTCCTCGAATGGGCCACCAGCAAGGAAATGGTTCTCGAAATCCAGCAGGCAGGCGTCCCCGGTCCCCGCACATCGGTCTGGGCCGACCCTGAAGGCACTGCGACCTATCCCGAGGACCTCGTTGCGGCCATCGAGGCCAGCGCCGAAAACGGCGTCGGCTACGATCGCCCGCTCGTGATCAACGTGGCTGAAGCCCGTGAAGTGGTGGGCGATCCGATCGTCATCGGCATCACCGGCGGCGACGTAGACGCGGCAGCTGATGCAGCGAGCGAATCCTTCCAGGCCTTCCTGGACGACGAACGCGAA
>NZ_ASZW01000003.1:0-739 GCF_000468215.1 Arthrobacter sp. CAL618
TCCTTCGGATCATACGTACCTGCTCCACCAGCTCAACGGCTACGCCGCTGCGAGAGCGGGCCAGGTTCCGACAGGCACAGCTCCGCAAGCTTCGCCAGCAGGCAAAAGCAACGGGGGAGAGGCCAACTGCTGGACCACCACTACCTACCCCCACCACTGCGAAAAGGAGCACCACCATGAACGCTGAAACCAGCACAGCACCGCTGACCATCACCCACACCCACGAGGCCGGAACCCTGATCGAGGGAACGGCTAAGGGTGACGGAACCGCGCCCATCTTGAAGGTCAACGGCTGGCGCTGGGGCCGCAGCATCGCGGCGTGGTTCGTGCCCATGTCCCGCGACCGTCAGCCCAAAATGCACATCATCAACCGCACCACGGTGGCCCTCACCGAGGCAGGTTTCAGCGTCGAAACCCAAATTGACCGCACCAGCCGCAGCACCGCCGAAGTAGAGGCAGGGAAGATCGCCCGCCAACAAGACCGCGCCGACGCCCTGACCGCGAAAGCCGAGCGCAAGCAGGCCGCCGAGACAGCAGCCTACGATTCAGCACGGGCAGCGCTGCGCCGACTGCCCGAAGGTGGGGAGCCCATCAAGATAGGCCACCACTCAGAGAACCGGCACCGCCGCGCAATTGCCACCGCAGACCGGGCAATGGGCAGATCAGTACAGGCCACCGAGGAAACCAAAGCAACCGCCGAACGCGCCGCTACAGCAGCCCAAACCACTGACCGCCGCTA
>NZ_ASZW01000004.1:0-1178 GCF_000468215.1 Arthrobacter sp. CAL618
CGCCGGGGCCTTTTCTGTCCTCGGGGCTGGTGAGCAGTGCGCTGGAATTCGGGGCGTGACGGCCGCGTTAGGCTAACTGAACACCCCTACATCCCAGTTTGAGGAGTATGCATGCGTGCCACCATCATTCACGGTCCCGGCGACATCAAGGTTGAGGACCGCGACTACCCCACGATCAAGCGTCCGACCGACGCCATCGTGAAGGTCACCGCTTCCTGTGTCTGCGGTTCGGATCTCTGGCCCTACCGCGGCATCGGCAAGAACCGCGGCACCCGCGCGATCGGGCACGAGTTTGTCGGAGTCGTCGAGGAGATCGGCACCGAGGTGACAGACCTGGCGGTGGGCGACTTCGTGATTGCCCCCTTCGTCGACAGTTGCGGCAAATGTCCCCAGTGCCTCAATGGTGTGACGGTGGCGTGCGACCACCTCACCTCCTGGGGCGGCGACGACGAGTTCGGCCACTACGTCGAGGGCGCCCAGGGTGAGGCGGTCCGCGTCCCCCAGGCCGACGGCACCCTGCGCCGGGTAGATGGCGTGGCCGACCCCGACCGGGCGCTGACCGCCAGCCTCCTGACGCTTTCCGACGTGATGTCCACGGGCCACCATGCCGCGGTCAGCGCCCAGGTCGGACCAGGCCGCACCGTGGTGGTGGTCGGCGACGGCGCCGTCGGGCTGTGCGGTGTGCTCGCCGCAAAGCGACTCGGCGCGGAACGCATTATCGCGATGTCCCGGCACGAGGATCGGCAGGCGCTGGCCCGCGAGTTCGGCGCCACCGACATCGTCGCCGAACGTGGCGATGCCGGCGTGGAGAAAGTCCGGGAATTGTTGGGGGGAGTGCTGGCCGACTCGGTGCTTGAGTGTGTGGGTACCAAGGAGTCGATGGAGCAGGCGCTCGCCAGCACCCGGCCCGGCGGCAACCTCGGGTTTGTTGGTGTTCCCGCCGGCGGCGCCGAACTGCCCATCGGCCTGCTGTTCTCGAAGAACATCACCGTGGGCGGCGGCATGGCCCCGGCCCACACCTACATTCCCGAGCTTCTGGCCGACGTCCTCGCCGGGAAGATCAACCCGGGCAAAGTGTTCGACGTCGAGATGCCCCTCGAAGAAGCAGCGGCAGCCTACCAGGCCATGGATGAGCGCCGCGCGATCAAGGTACTGCTCAAACCCTAGCCCCACCCACG
>NZ_ASZW01000005.1:0-13406 GCF_000468215.1 Arthrobacter sp. CAL618
AGAGGTTAAACGCTGTTCAAAGGAAGCGCTAGCGCCAGGTACCGATCCCGACAACCGGTCCCGCTTCAAGCCAGGATGACAGTCCGGCGTATACATCGAACTTCATGGCCAACAGCAATTCCTGACCCTCATAGTCCAGACATACCACCACCGCCCCGGGCTGAATCCTTCTCTTTTCAGCCTCGGTTGGCTGTCGCCATCCCTTGAGCTCCAGGGAACTGCGCAGGTAGCGGTAGCGGGGCCGCGGGCTCAGGGACGCCATCCTGAGCCATTCCAGGTGACGGTCCGTATAACGACAAACCCCCATCCGCCATCCCTCGGGAGGGAAGCAGATGGAGGCGTCGAAGGTGCCTAGCGCCCCGCGGAGCTGTAGACGTCGCAGACCGAAGGCCAGAATGGCAAGCACCAGCAGCAGGAACACCGCTGCGAGCGTGATGAACGCTATACCGAGACCGTCCATCGCCGAATCTGTCAGCGAGTCTCCGCGGACACTGGGCCGCCGATCTTCGCGTTGTCGGCCACGATTACTACCCGGTTGCTGTCGACGGAGAAGAAACCACCGTCAACCGAAACCAGCAGTCGTTCGCCGGAGACAGGTTCAATTGCCATTTCGCCTTCAGCCAGGATGGCGAGCATCGGAGCGTGCCCAGGCAGGATGCCAATCTCGCCATCGCTGGTGCGCGCCCTGACCATGGTCGCCGCGCCGGACCACACAAAGTGATCCGCCGCGACGATTTCTACTTCGAGTTCAGCCATGAGAGCTACTTTCCGGTCTGCTCTTGGATCTTGGCCCACTGGCGCTCGACGTCGTCAAGACCGCCAATGTTGAAGAACGCCTGCTCAGCAATGTGGTCAAGGTCGCCGTTGGCGATGGCGTTGAAGCCTTCGATGGTGTCCTTGATGCTGACGGTGGAACCCTCAACACCGGTGAACTGCTTCGCCGTGTAGGTGTTCTGCGACAGGAACTGCTGGATACGGCGGGCCCGGGAGACAACAATCTTGTCTTCCTCGGACAGTTCGTCAACCCCGAGGATAGCGATGATGTCCTGCAGTTCCTTGTTCTTCTGAAGGATCTGCTTGACGCGCACCGCAGTGTTGTAGTGATCGTGGCCAATGTACTGGGGATCGAGGATCCGCGAGGTCGATGTCAGCGGGTCGATCGCCGGGTACAGACCGCGGGACGCGATCTCACGCGACAGCTCGGTGGTCGCGTCGAGGTGCGCGAAGGTCGCAGCTGGTGCCGGGTCGGTGTAGTCATCCGCAGGCACGTACACGGCCTGCATCGACGTGATCGAGTGGCCCTTGGTTGAGGTGATGCGCTCCTGGAGGAGACCCATCTCGTCAGCAAGGTTTGGCTGGTAGCCCACCGCGGAAGGCATCCGGCCCAGCAGGGTCGACACCTCGGAACCGGCCTGGGTGAAGCGGAAGATGTTGTCAACAAACAACAGCACGTCCTGCTTCTGGACGTCCCTGAAGTACTCAGCCATGGTCAGGGCTGACAGGGCAACCCGGAGGCGCGTTCCTGGTGGCTCATCCATCTGGCCGAAGACCAGCGCGGTGTCCTTGAGGACCCCTGCTTCTTCCATTTCTACCCAGAGGTCGTTACCTTCACGGGTACGCTCGCCAACACCAGCGAACACCGACGTGCCACCGAAGTTACGGGCCACACGGGTAATCATTTCCTGGATCAGCACCGTCTTGCCAACACCGGCGCCACCGAAGAGGCCAATCTTGCCACCCTTGATGTACGGGGTGAGCAGGTCAATGCTCTTGATGCCGGTTTCCAACATCTCGGTGGAACCCTCAAGCTGGGCGAATGCCGGCGGCTTGCGGTGGATGGGCCACCGTTCGGTGATCTCCAGCTGAGACTCCTCGACGTCGAGGGGCTTGCCCAGAACGTTGAAGATGTGACCCTTGACGACGTCGCCAACAGGTACCGAGATGGCGCTGCCGGTGTCGTGGACAACGGTTCCCCGGACCAGACCGTCGGTGGCCTGGAGCGAGATTGCACGCACCAGGTTGTCACCGAGGTGCTGTGAGGTCTCGAAGGTGATCATGTGCGTCTCACCATTGAGAGTGATCTCAGTGGTCAGCGCGTTGTAGATTGCGGGAATGGCGTCAGCCGGGAACTCGACGTCGACAACCGGGCCAATGACACGGGCGATTCGACCTGTGCCGCCGGATGCAACTGAGTCACTACCGTGCTCAATAGTCTGGGCAGTCATCTCTCTCACTTCACTTACGTAGATGGCGTGGGGCTAAGTCTAACTAGGGTGGAGCAGGTTCTGGAACTGGTCGATCGGGGCGAAGTCAGGACGCGCTGAGCGCGTCCGCACCTGCCACAATCTCCGACAGTTCCTGGGTGATCTCCGCCTGGCGCGCAGTGTTGCGGAGCCGGGTGTACTTCTTGATGAGGTCCGTTGCGTTGTCGCCTGCGGACTTCATTGCCCGCTGACGGGCGGCGAGTTCGCTCGCTGCGGCCTGCAACAAGGCCGCGAAGATCCGCGACTCGATGTAGCGGGGAAGCAGTGCGTCCAGAACCATTTCGGGCTCCGGCTCGTACTCGTAGAGCGGCAACAGATCCGACTCGGACGCTGCTTCCTCTTCAACGACCTCAAGGGGAAGCAGGCGGATTACCGTAGGTTCCTGCAACACCATTGACTTGAAGCGGGTGTAAACCACGTGGATCTCGTCGACGCCGCCGTCGTCGAAGTCCGTACCGAACTCGGCGAGCAGTGCTTTGCCGATCTCGCGTGCCGTTTCGAAATCCGGCGCGTCAGTACCGCCGATCCACACGTTCTCGAATTTGCGGTCGCGGAAGTCGAAGTAGGCCTGCGCCTTCCGACCGACAAGGTAGGTTTTGACTTCCTTGCCTTCCTCCCGAAGCAGCTCGATCAGTGATTCGGCCTGCTTCAGCACGCTCGCTGAGTAGGATCCTGCGAGTCCGCGGTCCGAGGTCATCACGAGAACCGCCGATCGCCGAATCTGCTCCGGCTCGGTGGTAAGCGGGTGATCGATCTCTGACTGCGATGCCACTGCTGAGACGGCACGGGTGATCGCATTGGCGTAGGGCAGGGACGAGGATACTCGTGCCCTTGCTTTGCCGATGCGAGAAGTCGCGATCAGCTCCATCGCCTTGAAGATCTTCCTCATCGACGTGGTCGACGTGATCTTCTGGCGGTAGACCCGGATCTGGGCTCCCATACATGTCCTTTCCTTCGTAGTCCACCTGGGGATTACGGCTAAGGCCGGGGGTGGTGCCGGGGCGCTTGACGCACCCCCGCACCGGTTTCCCTAGCGCTTCTGCTTGACGATCTTCTCCTGGTCGACCTCGTCCTCGGAGAGGGCGCTGTACTCTTCGTGACCGGCTACCAGACCATCGTGGCCTTCGCCGAAGAATCCCTGCTTGAAGTCGTCGATCTGCTTCTTCAGCTCGTCAACGGTGGAGTCCTCAAGGAGGTTGGTCTCGGCCAGAGTGGTCAGGACCGACGACTTGTGCCGCAGGTGCTCGAGGAACTGGCCTTCGAACTTGCGGACGTCCTCAACCGGTACGTCGTCGAGGTAGCCGTTGGTGCCGGCCCAGATCGATACAACCTGATCCTCTACGGGGAACGGTGCATACTGGCCCTGCTTGAGCAGTTCCATCAGGCGCGCCCCACGGGTCAGCTGCTGACGCGATGCTGCATCCAGGTCCGAGGCGAACATGGCGAACGCCTGCATGTCCCGGTACTGCGCGAGGTCCAGCTTCAACGTGCCCGAGACCTTCTTCATGGCCTTGACCTGTGCTGAACCACCCACCCGTGACACCGAGACGCCGACATCCACTGCTGGACGCTGGTTGGCGTTGAAGAGGTCCGACTGCAGGAAGATCTGCCCATCGGTGATCGAGATGACGTTGGTCGGAATGAACGCCGAGACATCGTTGGCTTTGGTCTCGACGATCGGCAGACCGGTCATCGAACCCGCTCCGAGCTCGTCGGAGAGCTTCGCGCAACGCTCAAGCAGACGGGAGTGCAAGTAGAACACGTCGCCCGGGTAGGCTTCGCGTCCCGGTGGACGACGCAGCAACAGCGACACCGCGCGGTAGGCTTCAGCCTGCTTGGAAAGGTCATCGAAGATCACCAGTACGTGCTTGCCGGCATACATCCAGTGCTGGCCAATGGCCGAACCTGCATAGGGAGCCAGGTACTTGAAGCCTGAAGGATCGGAGGCAGGTGATGCAACGATCGTGGTGTACTCCAGGGCGCCCTTGTCTTCCAGGGTCTGGCGTACCGCAGCAATGGTGGAGGCCTTCTGTCCAATTGCGACGTAGATGCAGCGAACCTGCTTCTTGACATCGCCGGATTCCCAGTTGGCCTTCTGGTTGATGATGGTGTCTACCGCGATGGCGGTCTTACCGGTCTGGCGGTCACCGATGATCAGCTGGCGTTGGCCCCGGCCGATCGGGATCATGGCGTCGATCGCCTTGAGACCGGTCTGCATGGGTTCGTGCACCGACTTACGCTCGGTCACGCCGGGAGCCTGAAGCTCCAGTGCGCGGCGTGCTTCAGCCTTGATCTCGCCGAGATCGTCGATGGGCTGTCCCAAGGGGTCAACCACTCGGCCAAGGAAGGCGTCGCCCACTGGCACGGAGAGGATCTCCCCGGTGCGGTGGACTTCCTGGCCTTCTTCGATGCCGGTGAAATCACCGAGGACGACGACGCCGATTTCACGGGTGTCGAGGTTCTGGGCGAGGCCCAGAGTGCCATCTTCGAAACGCAGCAATTCATTGGCCATCACCGAAGGCAGACCCTCTACCTTGGCGATGCCATCGCTGGCGGTACTTACGCGGCCTACTTCAACGCGTTCGGCGTTGCCGGGCTCGTAGGATGCCGCAAACTCGTTCAACGCATTACGGACGTCTTCGGCGTTGATGGTCAATTCGGCCATCTGCAGTCCCTGCTCTCCTGTGTTGTGATCGCCGCTGCTTCACGGCGACCGGTGTGTGATTGAAGTCTGTTGTGTGTCTGAGATAGGACGGTTGCCCGGCCTACACCGCTAGCTTTCGCCGCAGTTCAGACAGCCTGGCGATTACCGTGGAGTCAACCACTTCATCGCCAACCTGGACGCGGACCCCGCCGATTAGCGACGGCTCCACTGTGACATTGGTCCTGAGCTCGCGACCGAACAGGGAATTGAGGCCCTGCTGCAACCGTGCGAACTGTTCATCGGTCAGCGGACGGGTAACGCTGACGTTCGCAATCCAGCGGTCGTGCCGTTTGGCCACGAGCTCTACGAACCGCTTCACCAAGTGAGTGGGCTTGATGCCGCGGGGCGCCTGAACTGCCTGACGCACCAACAGCTGCGCTTCGGCTCCGGCGTGTGGCACCAGTTTCAACGCGAGGTTTACCCTTGCGTCGACGGTTGCCTGCCGCTCGGACAGAGCGCGCTGCAATTCGTGGCTTGATTCAACGGTCCTGATGAAGTCGAAAAGGTCGTTTTCCAGACCCTCAAGACTCGTTGCACCATTGTCCCGGTTCTCCGCTACAGCAATTGCAGCGGTTGCGCCGAGGGTTTCCAGCGCGTCCCCGAGATCGCGGGCCACTGCCCAGCGCATGGAGACCAGATCCCTGACCACCGACGCTGTCTGCTCCGAGACCTTGCCAGCTACCAGGGTCGAAACCAGTGCGGCTTTATCCCTGCCTTCGCGGGAAGGATCGGTCAGCGCACGACGGAGACCGGCGTTGTTGTCGAGCATGTCGAGGACCCCGAAGAGTTCCTCGGCGAGCGACAGCGTTGCGCCGGGCAGACGGGTTTCCAGATCTTTGAGTGCCGTTGCCAGGGACTGGCTGGATACACCTGCCATTACTTCGATGCACCTGCGCTCTGAGTTTCGAGGTCGGCCAGGAAGCGATCGACTACCCGCGCGGACCGCTGATCATCAGAGAGCGACTCTCCGACGATGCGGCTGGCGAGGTCGGTTGCCAGCGTGCCAACTTCGGCGCGCAGTGACACAACAGCTGCCTGACGTTCTGCTTCAATCTGGACGTGTGCCTGCTCGGTGATACGAGCTGACTCAGCCCCGGCCTTTTCCTTCAGTTCCGCGAGGATCTGCGCACCTTCGGCGCGTGCTTCCTCACGGATGCGGTTGGCTTCAGTGCGTGCATCCACCAGCTGCTGCTTGTATTCGTCAAGCGCTGCGTTTGCTTCAGCCTGTGCTGCTTCAGCCTTGGCAATGCCACCTTCGATGGCTGCAGTCCGCTCTGCGAACGTCTTCTCAAACGCCGGCATCACGAACTTGATGACGATGAACATCAGCACCGCGAAGCCCACCAACGTAACGAGCAGTTCCCACAGATTCGGGACCAGAGGACTTGTGCCCTCTTCTGCCGCCATTATCGCTGCGTTAAGCATGTTTCACCCGTCTTTCTTTAGCTAGTCTATGGACCGTAGCGGACGCGTAATTACGCGCCGATAACGAACGCGAAGACCAAGCCGAGGATGGCGAGTGCTTCAGTCAATGCCAGTCCGAGGAAGGCGATGGGCTGGAGGACCCGCTGGGCTTCTGGCTGACGCGCTACACCGTTGATGTATGCGGCGAAGACGAGTCCTACACCGATACCACCACCAATTGCGGAGAGACCGTATCCAACGAGGTTGAGGCTACCCTGTACTTCCATTGTGTTCCTTTCAAGATGCCGCTTGCTGCGACAGGTTGTTTGGGATCATCCCCGACGGGGAAGTCTGTATGTGTTAGTCGTGAAATTTAGGCTAGTCGTGAGGACTAGTGAGCGTCGGCGTGGAGTGCGCCTTCGATGTAGATGGCTGCCAGCAGTGTGAACACGTACGCCTGGAGGATCATGATCAGCACCTCAAGCATGTACATGGAGACAGCTCCCACCAGTACCAGAACGCTCGTACCCTGCAGCAGGATGTTTCCCGTCAGCACCATGTATTCAATGGCCGAACCGGCCAGGGTGATGATGAGGTGACCTGCCAGCATTGTGGCGAAGAGTCGGAGTGAGTGGGTCACCGGCCGGACGAGGAAGTTCGAGATGATCTCGATGGGTACCACGATCGGCAGGATGTACCAGGGAACTCCTGACGGGACAACTGCCAGTTTGAAGTAACGCAGTCCGTGCTTCTTGATACCAATGCCAACCCAGAGGAGGTAGAAAATCGCCGCAATGGCGTAGGCGCTACCTGGATGGGAAAAGCTCGGCAGCTGAAGGAACGGAATGGCGCCGAAAATATTGTTCACGAGGACAAAGAAGAATGCGGTGAAGAGCCACGGCACATACTTCATGAAGTCCTTGCCGCCGATAATGTCCTTACCGATGGAGTTCCTGACGAATCCGTAAGCGGACTCCCCCAGAAACTGCATTTTGCCGGGGACCAGCTTTCCCTTGCGGGAGGCAATGATGAAGAAGATGGCAATAAAGATGACTGACAGGATGATCATCAGCATCTGCTTGCCGAAGCCACCCTCGAACCAGACGCCGTATTCACCGCCCCACGGGAAAATATCCCGGTAGTGGGTGTCGTCAATTGTGGGGGCTATGAAACCCTCATCCGTTGTAGTGGCCGGGAGCGCAAGCGCGATCAACGCGTTTCCTCTCTGCAGTGTCCATCGTTGGGCAGGTTCTGATCGGGCATGGATTTACTGCTCCGACACATTAAGTTTTCGACATTCACTTAGGGTTCTCCCCAGCCTTCCCGCCACTGTCCCGCGGCGTCGAACCGGGATCAGCTGGTGTAGCGCGGGTGAGGTTATGCATATGGGAGAGGTAGAAACCCCCGACTGCACCCAAGAGACCTCCAACGAGCACTATCCATTGTGTTCCCAGGAGGTTGTCCAGCCCCCACCCTATCAAACTCCAGACGAGTATCCCGCCAATAATATAGCTAAAGACTGCTATCCCAGCGTTGTATCCACCCTCGCCGTAGGGGCCTCTGACGTCGTCGCTGGCGTCGGCTCGGGAGGCACCCTGCTGGGGGTCCTGAGGATGGGTTTCAGCCACGGTCGAACTCATTTCCTGGTACCGGCGCTGTCGGCGCGGGGTCGTTGTAGAGCTGGTGCCGGGCCTTGGAGAAGACGTAGAGCTCCACCGTCTGCCACAGGATCACAGTTCCCACCGCTCCCCCGAAGAACCAGTTCGCCTCAAGCCAGGGTGGAGTGCCGAACACGAAGAGGACAACCGCGAACCCGACGACCTTGATGGCATAGGTTACGGCGAAGATGCCGATCGCGCCTGAGGGGTTGTTGCGGCCGGCGAAGTGACCGACCGCGAGGCTGATGCCGAAGAAAGCGACGACGACCGCGAACCCGAACAGCGCGCTCAAGGCAGCGCCCGGGCCAGTGACGAAAGCCGCGACCGCAGCAGTCACAGCAATGGCTGAGGTAGTGACCAGAACGCATTTTTTCAGAATTCCCAACCACAGGGATCCCGAAGGATCAGCGGCGGGATGGGCAGTGCCTCGACGGGCACCGACGCCCGAGGCGTCAGGTGTGCTCATAGGGAATCCATCCGTAGATTCGATGTGAGGGAAGTCCCCGACTCAGGCCACGGGATGAATGCCGCGGACTGCGGTTCAATTCTACCGTACATAGAAATAGCTCCGTGCTGGCTGAAGAGGTGGGGACTTACGGTACGCGGGTGGCCCGCGCCCGTCCGGCAAAAATTCGTGGGGAATACAGATAAAGGGTCACTACTGCTGCGGCGAGAAGCGAGAAGGCGACCGCTCCGAGCGGCGATGCCGTCGCGGCAACAAATCCGGCGGCTCCGGTAAGCACCGATGCGCCGGTGACGACCAGCGCCGCCTGCACATGGGTCAGACCCACATCGGTGAGGCGTTGGTAGACATGCTCCCGGTGGGAGGCGTACCAACGGTCACCGGCCCGGACCCGGCGCAGGAACGTAGTAAAGGTGTCAGCGAGGTAGATCAGCACCGGCGAGAGCAGATACTCGAGGTACACGCCCGCGAGCAGGCCTGTCACCGCAATGGCTGCGATCGATGCGCCGAGCAGATAGCTCCCGACGTCGCCGAGGAAGACAAATCCCCTGCCCAGATTCCAGGGCAGGAACCCGGCGAATGCTGCCGCGACGACCAGGCCTGCGACGACCAGCCACAGCTGGCTGTTGAGGACCCCGGCCACGGCGTAGAACGCTCCGACTGCTACCCCGTGCAGGCCGGAGATCCCGTTGATTCCGTCCATAAAGTTGGCTGCGTTGACGTAGGCCGCCACCGCCAGTGCGCCGACGGGGACCCACCAGAAGCTTTGGCCAATGGTCCACGCCAGGGCTGCTGTGCCCAGCGCGCCGATCGCCAGCTGCAGCACCGCACGCACCTGGATCGAGATGCCGCGGTAGTCTTCGACCCAGCCGAGCAGCGCCGCTGCCGAAAGCATCCCCAGGATAATCAGGATCAGCGACCGGTCAACAGCTACCAGGCCGGTAACAAGAGAAAGGATCAGACCCGCCGCGATTCCCACCGCAACGGTGATACCCACCCCCCGAATGACCACTGTGGTGTGGGAGGAGCGTTCATTGGGGATGTCCAGCACGCCCAGCTTTTCCAGCAGGGGTTTGAGGACAAAAGGCAGCACTGCACTGAGCACTAGGGCGGCCCCGACCACCACCGCCAGCTGCACGCTATACACCTTCGATTCCGCCCTTGCGCTTCCAGTCGACCAGGTTCAGATGCACCGGGTCCAGTGTTGACACCGACGTGTGGGAAATCTTGGGATGCAGGGGCCGCGCGCCGTCTTCGCCGAACCCCACCAGTTCCTCATGCAGCTTCTCCCCCGGTCTCAGCCCGGTGAATACCACTTCGATGTCCTTCCCGGACATGGCAATCATTCGCTGGGCGACGTCGAGAATTTTGACTGCCTCGCCCATATCCAGAATGAGTACCTCGCCTGGGCGTCCGATCGCCCCGGCCTGGATGACCAGCTGACATGCCTCGGGGATGGTCATGAAAAAGCGGGTGACCTCCGGGTCAGTCACAGTGATCGGTCCACCGACCCTGATCTGCTCGGTAAAGAGGGGCAGCATCGAACCTCTGCTCCCAATGACATTTCCGAACCGGACTGACACGTAGCTGTTTGCGGTCTGGCTGGCCTGCCAGGCGGTGAGCTTCTCGGCGACCCGTTTGGAATGTCCGAGCACACTTGTGGGGTTCGCGGCTTTGTCGGTCGAGATGTTGACAAAGTGCTTCACCCCCGCTGCCTTGGCCGCATTGAGCACATTCTGCGTGCCCAGCACGTTGGTCTTCCAGGCTTCCTCCGGGTACTGCTCCAGCAGTGACACATGTTTGAGCGCTGCTGCGTGGAACACCACCTCGGGCCGACGCTCCTCGAAAATCCCGAGCAGCGTATCCGCGTCGCGGATATCGGCCAGTACCGTGTCTCTGCCGGTGAGCAGGCCGCGGCCCGTCATCGACAGTTGGGTGGTTTGCAGCCCGGTTTCGTCGCGGTCCAGCATGATCAGTTCGGCTGGGCTGAACTGCGCGAGCTGACGGCACAGTTCGGACCCGATAGACCCGCCCGCTCCGGTGACCAGAATCTTTTGCCCCGTGATGTAACCTGCCACCTCATCTGCATGGATGTCCACGGGCCGACGGCCGATCAGGTCTTCGACCGCAACTTCCCGGAAATCGGAGAATCCAGCACCGGATCCTCCGGTGGCCAGCATGTCGCGCAGCGGTGGGAGGACCAGAACCTTGATATTCATCCCAGCCACCAGATCCGACACCTTGCGCACCTGCGCCGCCTCGACATCAGCGAAGGCGATCACCAGGACTGAGGCGCGGGTGCGGGCGATGATACCGGGGAGGTCTTCCAGCCGACCCAGTACAGGCACCGTCGCCAGCCTGAGATGCTTCTTCGCCGGGTCGTCGTCGATCAGGCCCACCGGGAAATACGGGGATTCGCGGTCCTGGATCATCCGGCCGACAAGGGACCCGCCGAGGAACCCTGCGCCGTAGATCAGGGTCCGCTGTGCGTCTTCGCCGGGTTTGGCTTTGCTCTCCACGAACATGCGCTTGAGATAGCGGGTCGACGCCATGAACATGCAGGCGAAGGGGAAAGCAATGATGCCGATACTGCGGGGGATCTCAATAATGGAGAAGAACACCACACTGACCAGCAGGAGGATCACCGACACGATGACGGTCACGATGACCAGCAGCTTGGCTTCGTGGAAGCTGCCGAAGCTGTACCGGCCCCGGTACAGGGCAAAACTCAGGCCGACCGCGAGCTGGGCGACAAGCGCCACAGCGCAGAACACGACCACCCCGGTCATATTGATCTGGTTGATCAGCAGTTCATACCGAAGCACCAGGGCCAGAAGAATTGCGACAATCCAGGCGACTGAGTCGAAAAGATACTGTGACCAGAGCCAGATTGCTGGCTTCTCCGATCGGGGCGTGGTGCGGTGTCCGGACCCGTCCCGGGCTGGATCCACGCTGTCAGCGAGTTTCATGGTTCCTAACAACGGCTCGGCGAATGTTCAAACGTGCGCTGAGAGTCCTCACGGCAGAATCTCAGCCCGTGCTGGTGTAATAGACTCTCTCTACCCGAGAATACTAACCGCACTACCCGGCCCTGACCGCCTTCGAGGCGTGTTGTGAGTGGACCGGAAAGGACTGTTTTGCAGGATACCGTGGCCGTTGCGGCAGTGACTTTTGACCGCCCCGACGACCTCCGTACCCTCCTGCTGGCGTTGTCCCAACAGAGTGTGCCGCTCACATCGGTTGCATTGGTCGATTCCGGGACGCAGGATATCGAAGGCATTGCACGTGAATCCGATGCACCCGTGAACTACATCCGTTCCCTGAGCAACCTGGGCGGCGCCGGCGGTTTTTCCCTGGCGATCCTCTCCGCCATGGCCAGTGGTGCCGAGTGGGTCTGGATCATGGACGACGACGCCCACCCCGAGGACCCCGAGGCGCTTGGGACTCTATTGGCGGCCGCCAAAGCCGAGGGACTCGACGTCGTCGTGCCCCTGATCGTGGCACCCGGCGAACCGACCAGGCTGTCCTTCCCGTTCCGGGTGGCGGGGCGATCGGTGCATGACCGGGCCGAGGTCGAGAAGCTGGGGATCATCAAGGATGTTGGCCAGTTTTTCAATGGTGCGCTGATTCGAACTGACGTTTTTTTCAGGGTGGGGCTCCCCGACCTGCGACTGTTCATCCGCGGTGATGAGACTGACTTCATGCTGCGCCTTCGTCGGGCCGGGATCCCCTTCGGCACCGTGACGACAGTCGCCCTCAGCCATCCCCCCGGGTGGGCCGAGACGCAGCAGGTGCTCGGTGACCGGCTGCATGTCCTGGTGCCCGAGACCGCCTTCAAACGCTACTTCTATTACCGCAACCGCGGGTACCTCACCCGCCGGTATCTGCGGGTCAAATCGCTGGTCGCTGATGGGGTGGGGTACCCGCTATATTTCCTGAAGCACCGCGACCTCCGAGGATTCGCTGAGTGGTTCAAGGCCTATTCCACCGGTGTCCGCGGGCGTGGCTTCGGGCCACCGTCGGATCAGGGCTACTGAGGTGGCTTCCTCCGCCACGGCGGTGACGGTGGTTGTCACCACCTTCAACCGCGCCGGTTACCTGCGCGTCCTGCTGGAAACGATCGCACGCCTGGATCCCGCACCGAGCAGCGTCATCGTCGTCAATAACGCGAGCACCGACAACACCGACGAGGTGATCGCATCCGCGAACCTTCCCATGCCGTTGATCCATCATCGGTTGCGGAAAAACGTTGGCGGGTCCGGTGGTTTCTCGGTTGGGGCTGAGCGGGCCCTCGCCGAGGGTGCCGAATGGCTGTGGCTGATGGACGACGACGTCGAAGCCCTGCCTGGTGCGATCGCCGCGTTTCAGCCCTGGATGGGAACCTATCGGTGCCTTCACGGCCGCCGCTACGACCACTCCGGCAAGCCGTTTTTCTGGCAGCACCACTTCAATGCGTTCCTTGGCGTGCACTTCCCGGTCCGCGGCAACGTGTTCAGGCACCGTCCGGTGTTCCACACCAATGTTGGGTGTTTCGAGGGGATGCTGGTGCACGCCGATGTGGTGCGCCGCGTTGGGCTACCGGATCCACGGTTTTTCCTCAACGGAGACGACACCACCTACGGTTGGCTGATCGCCCAGTCCGAACCGGTCGCCTATATCAATGAATATGTCCTGAAGAAGGCCAGACCGCAGAAGCAGATCGACCTTGGCGTGCGCCACCTGAATGATTCCAACGACCTGGGCCGCTACTGCGGCATGCGGAACCGTGGCCACCTGGCGCGGTACCTGCGCGTCAATGGCAGGTTCAACCGTTGGGGGTTTGGCCTGGGAACCCTCCTGACTGCGGCCAAGGAGGTGCTCCGGCTGGTGGCTGTCGAGCACTCCCTGTCCGGTCTCGCTCCCCTGTGGCGGGG
>NZ_ASZW01000006.1:0-4629 GCF_000468215.1 Arthrobacter sp. CAL618
CCCGGGGGAGCGGAAGGGGGAAGTCCTGGATTCCCGGGCGCGTCTGGCCGGCAAGCGATCTCTGGTAGAGTAGTGGTAATTGTTTGTGTGGCAGAGGATCGGCGTCCTGACGGACGTATCTCCGCGTTGTAGGGAACTTGTACAACGAATGCCACATTTTCGCACGCCTACGGTCAAGTCGCGACGGCTTACATGTGTGGGTTGGGCGCAAACGACAGCCACTATCTCTAGACATTACGGAGAACGCAGAAGTGCCTACTATTAACCAGCTGGTCCGTAAGGGCCGGACACCTAAGGTCGTCAAGACCAAGGCGCCCGCACTGAAGGGCAGCCCCATGAAGCGCGGCGTTTGCACCCGCGTTTACACGACCACCCCCAAGAAGCCGAACTCGGCGCTCCGTAAGGTTGCCCGCGTGCGCCTCAACGGCGGCATCGAAGTTACCGCTTACATCCCAGGTGTCGGTCACAACCTTCAGGAACACTCCATCGTGCTGGTGCGCGGTGGTCGTGTGAAGGATCTGCCCGGTGTCCGCTACAAGATCGTCCGTGGTGCGCTTGATACCCAGGGTGTCAAGAACCGCAAGCAGGCTCGCAGCCGCTACGGCGCGAAGATGGAGAAGAAGTAATGCCACGTAAGGGCCCGGCCCCGAAGCGGCCGCTCGTTGTAGATCCCGTTTACGGTTCACCCCTGGTCACTCAGCTGATCAATAAGGTGCTCGTTGACGGCAAAAAGTCCACAGCAGAACGCATTGTATACGGCGCACTTGAGGGTGCCCGTGCCAAGAGTGGTGGCGACCCCGTCGCAGCACTCAAGAAGGCGATGGACAACGTCAAGCCTTCCCTCGAGGTTCGCTCCCGCCGAGTCGGCGGCGCGACCTACCAGGTACCCGTCGAGGTCAAGCCAGGCCGCTCCATGGCTCTTGCCCTGCGGTGGCTCGTTGGTTACTCGAAGGCACGCCGCGAGAAGACCATGACCGAGCGTCTGATGAACGAGATTCTGGATGCCTCGAACGGTCTCGGAGCAGCTGTGAAGCGCCGCGAGGACACGCACAAGATGGCCGAGTCGAACAAGGCCTTCGCACACTACCGCTGGTAACCAGACTCCGACTTCTAGAAACCCAAGAATAAGGGAGACACCGTGGCACAGGATGTGCTTACCGACCTCAACAAGGTCCGCAATATCGGCATCATGGCCCACATCGATGCCGGCAAGACCACTACTACCGAGCGCATCCTGTTCTACACGGGTGTAAACCACAAGATCGGCGAGACGCACGACGGCGCCTCCACGACTGACTGGATGGAACAGGAAAAGGAACGCGGCATCACCATCACGAGCGCCGCCGTGACTTGCTTCTGGAACAACAACCAGATCAACATCATCGACACCCCCGGCCACGTCGACTTCACGGTCGAGGTTGAGCGCTCACTGCGCGTCCTCGACGGTGCAGTGGCAGTGTTCGACGGCAAGGAAGGCGTAGAACCGCAGTCCGAAACAGTTTGGCGCCAGGCCGACAAGTACGAAGTTCCCCGTATCTGCTTCGTCAACAAGATGGACAAGCTCGGCGCTGACTTCTACTTCACCGTTGACACCATCATCAGCCGTCTCGGCGCCAAGCCGCTGGTCATCCAGCTGCCCATCGGTGCGGAGAACGACTTCGAAGGCGTCATCGACCTCGTGGAAATGCGCGCGCTGACCTGGCGCGGCGACTCCAAGGGTGACGTCACCATGGGCGCAAAGTACGAGATCGAAGAGATCCCGGCTGACCTCGTGGAGAAGGCTAACGACTACCGGGCGCGTCTGCTCGAAGCCGTTGCCGAAGCTGACGATGAGCTCATGGAGAAGTACCTCGCCGGCGAAGAGCCTTCCGTTGCCGAGATCAAAGCCGGAATCCGTAAGCTCACCATTGCTTCGGAGATCTACCCGGTCCTGTGTGGCTCAGCGTTCAAGAACCGCGGCGTTCAGCCGATGCTTGACGCTGTCGTCGATTACCTGCCGAACCCACTGGATGTTCCCCCGATGATCGGTCACGATCCCCGGGACGAGGAAATCGAGTTGACTCGCAAGCCGAGCACCGAAGAGCCGTTCTCGGCTCTGGCGTTCAAGGTCGCTACCCACCCGTTCTTCGGACAGCTGACGTTCATCCGCGTGTATTCCGGTCAGATTTCTGCTGGCACGCAGGTGACCAACTCCACGAAGAACAAGAAGGAGCGCATCGGCAAGCTGTTCCAGATGCACGCCAACAAGGAAATCCCGGTTGAGGAAGCCCTTGCAGGTCACATCTACGCAGCCATCGGTCTGAAGGACACCACCACCGGCGACACACTGTCGGACAGTGCCAACCAGATCGTGCTCGAGTCGATGAGCTTCCCTGACCCCGTGATCTCGGTTGCTATTGAACCGAAGACCAAGGGTGACCAGGAGAAGCTGTCCACGGCTATCCAGAAGCTCTCCGCTGAGGACCCGACTTTCCAGGTTTCCCTCAATGTTGACACTGGCCAGACGATCATCGCTGGTATGGGCGAGCTCCACCTGGACATCCTTGTGGACCGCATGCGCCGCGAGTTCCGCGTCGAAGCCAACGTGGGCAAGCCCCAGGTTGCTTACCGCGAGACCATCAAGCGCGCCGTGGCCAAGCACGATTACACCCACAAGAAGCAGACGGGTGGATCGGGTCAGTTCGCGAAGATCCAGATCGCCATCGAGCCGATGGAAGTTGAAGACGGCGTCCTGTACGCGTTCGACAACAAAGTCACCGGTGGGCGTATCCCTCGCGAATACATCCCCAGCGTCGACGCGGGCATCCAGGATGCCCTCAACGACGGTGTCTTGGCCGGTTACCCGGTCGTCGGCATCAAGGCTGTGCTGCTCGACGGCGCATACCACGATGTTGACTCGTCTGAAATGGCGTTCAAGATCGCTGGCCGGATGGCGTTCAAGGAAGCGGCACGGATGGCTAACCCTGTCCTGCTCGAACCATTGATGGAAGTTGAAGTCCGCACCCCTGAGGAATACATGGGTGAAGTTATCGGTGACCTCAACTCGCGTCGTGGCCAGATGCAGTCCATGGAGGACGCCAGCGGTGTCAAGGTCATCAAGGCCATGGTGCCCCTGTCGGGGATGTTCGGATACATCGGTGACCTGCGGTCGAAGACCCAGGGCCGCGCGGTGTACTCGATGAAGTTCGACAGCTACTCGGAAGTTCCGAAGGCAGTTGCCGACGAGATCATCCAAAAGACCCGCGGCGAATAACCTTTCCGCAGACCAGCTGCAGGAGCCACCCGGCTCCTGCAGCATGCAGTAATTTCATCAAAGTAAAAGCCCCCAGTAGACTTGCAACAGTTTCAGCCGCGAACAGCGCGGCTGGGAAGCAAATCTTCTCAAAACGTTCTAGGAGGAACCCGTGGCGAAGGCAAAGTTCGAGCGGACTAAGCCGCACGTTAACATCGGAACCATCGGTCACGTTGACCATGGAAAGACGACGTTGACGGCTGCCATTTCCAAGGTGCTGTACGACAAGTACCCCAATCTCAACGAGGCACGCGACTTCGCGTCCATCGACTCGGCCCCCGAGGAGAAGCAGCGCGGCATCACCATCAACATCTCGCATGTTGAGTACCAGACCGAGAAGCGCCACTACGCACACGTAGACGCTCCCGGCCACGCTGACTACATCAAGAACATGATCACCGGCGCCGCACAGATGGACGGAGCAATCCTCGTGGTTGCTGCGACCGACGGCCCGATGGCTCAGACCCGCGAGCACGTTCTGCTTGCCCGCCAGGTTGGCGTTCCCTACCTGCTGGTCGCGCTGAACAAGTCCGACATGGTCGACGACGAGGAACTGCTTGACCTCGTCGAGATGGAGGTCCGCGAGCTTCTCAGCGCGCAGGGCTTCGACGGCGACGAGGCACCAGTGGTGCGCGTCTCCGGCCTGAAGGCACTCGAGGGCGACCCCGAGTGGGTCAAGTCCGTTGAGGACCTGATGGACGCAGTCGACAACAGCGTTCCGGACCCAGTCCGCGACAAGGACAAGCCGTTCCTGATGCCTGTTGAAGACGTCTTCACCATCACCGGCCGTGGCACCGTTGTAACGGGCCGCGCCGAGCGTGGAACCCTGAAGATCAACTCGGAAATCGAGATCGTCGGCATCCGTCCGGTCCAGAAGACCACGGTTACCGGTATCGAGATGTTCCACAAGCAGCTCGACGAAGCATGGGCAGGCGAGAACTGTGGTCTCCTGCTCCGCGGAATCAAGCGCGAAGATGTTGAGCGTGGCCAGGTTATCGTCAAGCCGGGTTCAATCACCCCGCACACCGATTTCGATGCCAACGTCTACATCCTGGCAAAGGACGAAGGCGGGCGTCACAACCCGTTCTACTCCAACTACCGCCCTCAGTTCTACTTCCGTACAACTGACGTCACCGGTGTCATTACTCTCCCCGAGGGTACTGAAATGGTTATGCCTGGCGACAACACTGAGATGACCGTTGCGCTCATCCAGCCAATCGCTATGGAAGAAGGCCTCGGCTTCGCTATCCGCGAAGGCGGCCGCACCGTAGGCTCAGGACGCGTTACCAAGATCCTGAAGTAACTCTTCACGGGTGACTAAGGTAAGGCCCCGCTGC
>NZ_ASZW01000007.1:0-6011 GCF_000468215.1 Arthrobacter sp. CAL618
CCGCAGCGTCTGGCCGGCCATCCGCTCAAGTCGCTGGACGCGATCGTCCATTGGCGGGTGACTGGCGAACATCTTCTGCACGCCACCGCCCTTGAAAGGGTTGGCGATCATCAGGTGCGAGGTGTTGACGAGCTGCTGGCTCTGCGGCAGGGGTGCCTGCTGCGTGCCGCGCTCCAGCTTCCGCAGCGCCGAAGCCAAGGCGAGCGGGTCGCCGGTGAGCTTGGCGCCATCCTCATCGGCGTCGTATTCGCGGGTCCGGCCGATGGCTGAGCGCACCAGCACGGCGGCGAAGGGCGCCAGGATCGCGAGGAGGATCGCAGCGATGGGGTTCCCGCCGGAGTTCCGGGTGCCGCCCATCATGCCGGTGAACGCGAACATCTGCGCCACCGAGGTGATCACACCGGCCACCGCGGCTGCCATCGAGCTGAGCAGGATGTCCCGGTTGTACACGTGCATCAGCTCGTGTCCCAGCACGCCGCGCAGTTCGCGCTCATTCAGCAGATTCAGGATGCCCTGCGTGCAGCAGACCGCCGAGTTCTCGGGATTGCGGCCGGTAGCGAAGGCATTGGGCGCCATGGTGGGCGAAACGTACAGGCGCGGCATCGGCTTGTTGGCCTTGGTGCTGAGCTCGCGCACAATGCGGTACATGGCCGGAGCCTGCTGCTCGGTCACCGGCACGGCCTTCATCGCCCGAATGGCGAGCTTGTCGCTGTTCCAGTAGCTGTACGCCACCGAACCCACGCCGATCAGCGCAAAGATCCAGATGAACGCTGAACTGCCCGTGGCGCCGGCGATAACAGCACCAAAGACCAGGAAGATACCCATAAGGGCGCCAAACAGCATTACCGTCTTGGCGCCATTGAAATGATTATGCACTGAAACTGCCAACTCCTTGAGTATCGGTCGTTCATCCCGTACAACGCACCGAATAACTGGACTGTTCCACATCCGGCCCTATTCACGGACCCTGATGTTCTGGCCCGCGGCTACGGTTCGGGGTTACGTGAATCGTACTGCGCAAAGCGTGGTTGGCGCTTCATCAAAATGATGACCAACACAATGCAGAGCAACCCGCCACAAACTGCAGTCCAGCCCTCGCCCAGCCACTCGGCGTTTCCGCCTGCCACCATGTCACCCAACCGCGGGCCACCGGCCACGACGACGATGAACACTCCCTGCAGGCGGCCCCTCATCGCATCGGGGGTAGCCGACTGCAGGATGGTGCTGCGGAAAACGCCGCTGATGGAATCGGAGATCCCGGCGAAGACCAGGCAGATCGCCGCCGGGATGATCCACGGGGACAGGGTGTCGGGCGCGGCGGCCTGGGAGTTGCCCGCCATCACCACCACCAGCCCGAAGGCACTCACCGAGGCTCCCCACCCAATCACCGACCACATCACGGCCAGACCTTGCCGGTGAATATGGCCCAACGGCCCTGAGAACAACCCCGCAAGGACAGCCCCGACGGCAACAGAGGCCAACAGGATCCCGACTGTCAGCTCGCCGCCGCCAATGAGTACCGCCCCGATCGCTGGCAGCAGCGCCCGCGGCTGGGCCATCACCATGGCTGCGAGGTCAATCAGGAACGTCATCCGGATATTGGGCCGCGTACCCAGATATCTGAATCCCTCAAGCACCGTGGCGAGGCCAGCTTTCCGGACCTTGCCTTCCGGGGGCATCGGGGGCAGCTTGAACAGTGCCCACAGCGCTGCGGTGAAGGTGACGACGTCGACCGTGTAGGTCCAGCCGTATCCCACCTGAGCAACCAGTAACCCGGCGAACAGTGGACCCACGGTCATCGCCAATCCGAAGGTGATCATGCTGAGCGCGTTGGCGGCCGGCAGCAGTTCGGGACGGACGAGTCGCGGAATGATTGCGGTCCGGGTGGGTTGGTTGATTCCTGCGGCGCCCGAGTGGACTGCCACCAGGGCGTAGAGCAGCCACACGTTTTCGATGCCCGCCCAGGCTTGCGCGGCGATCGCCATGGTGCTGCCCCACAGGAAGAATCCGGAGACCAGAGCCACTTTGCGCCGGTCATGCGCATCAGCAATCGCACCGCCGTAAAGTCCGGCAACCACCAGCGGAACCAGGGCGAACAACCCCAGCAGGCCAACGCTCAGGCTGGACTCGGTCAGGCTGTATACCTGCAGGCTCACAGCGACGAGGGTCAGCTGGGTGCCGACCGCTGACAGCGCCATCCCGAAGAACAGTCTGCGGAACGCAGGGCTCTCTTTCAGAGGGGTGATATCGGCGAGGAGTCTGGGCACTTATGAAGTGTAACGGCGAAGTGGTTTCCTCCAGCAACCAACGATCCCGGAGCATGGAACCCGGCTGAGCAACCACTGCGTTTCCATCGCGGCCGATACCGGCAGCCGCGCCCCAAACCGGCAAGGACCGGAGCGCTTAGGTCGAACGAGCTATCTGCCGCTCAGCCCGCATTGGAGCCGTGGACGGCGATCGACTGGTCGACGACGCCGAGCAGCCGCTTGTCGCCGATGATCCTGAAGTGCCCCATGGTCGGCAGCTGAATATTCTCGGCTCCTGGCAGCTGGCTGCCCCGCGGAATGTGGGGGTCGAAGCTGCTGTAGATGGAGGTGATCCGGGCGTTTGACTCAATATTGGCCAGCTGGGTGCGGAGGAACTTGTTCCCCGGTGAGAACGCCCTGATGCTCGGCAGGATGAAGAAATTCGCGTAGATGGAACCCGAGAACGGCGAGTTGATGGCGATCAGTTGCCGCACGCGGTCTCCGCTGTCGGGCTGCGTCATCACGTATTTTCCAATAAGCCCGCCCTTGCTGTGGGCCACGAGCACAACATCGGTCAGGTCGTGGGCCGCCAGATATTCAGCAACGTACCTTCCCATGGACTGGACGGTGCCCCGGTTGTACCCGAGCTGCTGGACCACATGGACCGGGTGGCCAGCCGACGCAAGATGAGCTGCGACCGGGCGCATGAACTGCCAGGTCTCGTAGATGCCGGGAATGAGAAGCACCGGCGGACCGGCCTCACGGTCGGCACCTCGGTCGGGGGTCAGGTATTTGGCTGGATCCTCCCGGAAGAGGAACCCGTGCACCTGCCAATACCCTACGTAGACGTAGTCCAGCACCCACGACCAGGCTCGTTTAGCGAGCAACACGTGATGTTTCGCCAAGGCAGAATCGGGCGGTGGGTTCGGGTGAGCGATACATCATCACATGGGGCTCCCCCTGGATTTCCCCGGTTGTCACGTCCTGACCGGTGGCCGCCAGTCGACTAAGCCAGTCGGCGGGCACAATCGGGTCGCGGCTTCCCCGCACCAGAGTGACCGGACAGGCAATTTCCGGCAGCGCGTCCTCCAGCCGGTGTTCCAGCATGGAAGGCAGAGTCTTCAGATACCACCTCATCCCGGCCCGGAAATAGTCGGAAATCACAATGTAGTTAGCCACCGGCGACTCCCTCAGGGTGTCTTGCGCCAGACGCATCATCTGCGTGGCAGCGGTCCGCTCCCGATCGTTGATGGTGGGCGCGAGCAGCACCAGCCGGCCCACCAACTCGGGGGCAGCACGCACCGCTTCCGCAGCAACCTGGGAGCCCATTGAGTGTCCGACGACGACGGCGTCGCGCACTCCGAGGATCCGCATCACAGCAGCGGCAATACCGCCAAACTCCTTAACCGTGAGTCGGCGGCGCGGCGCGGGCATCGCCCCGAACCCGGGCAGCTCAATGGCGTGCACGGTGCAGGTCCGGGCAAGGCGTTCGGCAAGCGGCTCGAAATAGCGGGTGGAGACCCCGATCCCATGAATCAGGACCACCTCGCGGCTGCCAGTTCCGACGGTCCTGACCGAACAGGAAACCCCGTCCACTACGACGGTTTGGGAGTGCTCCCAGATGGATCGGCTCATGAACATCCCTCTCAGTGATCTACTAACGGTACCCAACGCCCGGCCGCCCCAACGCCACCGGCGCGCCTATTATGAGTTTCTCAGAATAAATGGTTGACTGAGGTCATGACCGAGATGGCAACACAACCGGAAGTCGCTGAGGCGCAGTGGGCTACCGCCCTGCGTGCCAACGGGCGCCGGGTGACCCGCCAGCGCCTCGCGGTGCTGGCCGCCGTCGACCTGTCCCCCCATGCCACCACCGAGGACATTGCCGCCAGCGTCCGCGTCGATTTACCCGACATCACCGTGCAATCCGTGTACGTGGTGTTGGCCGATCTGACCGCATTGGGATTGTTGCGCCGGATCGAAACGCCCCACTCTCCCGCCCGGTACGAGACCCGCGTGGACGATAACCATCATCATGCCGTCTGCACCGGCTGCGGCCGCATCGAGGACGTCGATTGCGCCGTCGGCCACGCGCCCTGCCTGACCCCGCAGTGGCCGGAAGGCGCCAGCCCGATGACGATCCAGATTGCCGACGTCGTCTACCAGGGCCTTTGCGCCGATTGTCGCTAGTTCCTCCCCTCACAGACCACCCCAAAGTCACTAACCGCACCAACAAAGGAGCCTTATGTCTTCGAACTTCAGCACCACCCAATCCGGAGCACCAGTCATTGATGACGCCAACTCGTCCAGCCTCGGCCGCGACGGTGCCATTCCGCTGACCGATCACTACCTGATCGAGAAGCTGGCACAGTTCAACCGCGAGCGTGTCCCCGAGCGCGTGGTCCACGCCAAGGGTGGCGGCGCGTTCGGTACCTTCGAGGTCACCTCGGACGTCAGCGAGTACACCAAGGCGTCACTGTTCCAGCCAGGTGCTGTCACCGAGACGCTCCTGCGGTTCTCCTCGGTTGCCGGCGAGCAGGGCTCACCCGACACCTGGCGTGACCCCCGCGGGTTCGCCCTGAAGTTCTACACCGACGAGGGTAACTACGACCTGGTCGGCAACAACACCCCCGTCTTCTTCATCCGCGACGGCATCAAGTTCCCGGACTTCATCCACTCACAGAAGCGCCTGCCGGGCACCAACCTGCGCGACGCCGACATGCAGTGGGACTTCTGGACCCTCAGCCCCGAGTCAGCACACCAGGTGACCTGGCTGATGGGCGATCGCGGTCTGCCCAACTCCTGGCGCACCATGAATGGCTACGGATCGCACACCTTCATGTGGATCAACGAAGCGGGCGTGAAGTCCTGGGTCAAGTACCACTTCAAGTCCAACCAGGGCCACGAGGTGCTGACCGGAGACCAGGCCGAGGCGCTTGCCGGCTCGGACGCCGATCACCACCTGCGCGACCTGTCGGAGAACATCGCCGCTGGCAACTTCCCCAGCTGGGACCTCAAGGTCCAGATCATGCCGTACGACGACGCCAAGGACTACCGCTTCAACCCGTTCGACCTCACCAAGGTCTGGCCGCAGGGCGACTACCCGCTGATCCCCGTCGGCAAGCTCACCCTGAACCGCAACCCGGAGAACTACTTCGCGCAGATCGAGCAGGCCGCTTTCGCGCCGTCGAACTTCGTCCCCGGTATCGCAGCCAGCCCCGACCGCATGCTGCAGGCACGGATCTTCTCCTACGCTGACGCACACCGCTACCGCGTGGGCACCAACCACGCACAGCTGCCCGTGAATGCGCCGAAGAACGAGGTCCGCAACTACTCGAAGGACGGAGCGGCGCGCTACGACTTCAACTCGCCCTCCACCCCGGTCTACGCCCCGAACTCGGTGGGCGGCCCCGCGGCTGACCCGGCGCAGTACGGTCCACACGGCGGCTGGGAGAACGACGGCGATCTGGTGCGCGCCGCGCATTCCCTCCACGCTGAAGACGACGACTTCGGCCAGGCCGGCACCCTGTACCGCGAGGTGTTCGACGACGGTGAGCGGGCTCGCTTCCTCGAGACCATCACCGGTGCCGTCGGCGGCGTCACCATCGACGCCATCCGGGAACGGGCCATCCAGTACTGGACCAACGTCGACGTCGAACTCGGTGCCAAGCTTCGTGCGGCACTTGGCGCCGACGCCTCCGGTGGCAGCACCCAGGCCGAAGCAGCCAACAAGGTCTAACCGACTCACCCACTAATGGGTTTGAA
>NZ_ASZW01000008.1:0-1459 GCF_000468215.1 Arthrobacter sp. CAL618
GGGTGCTAGCCCAGGCGTGCTTTCAGGTTGTCATCGAGGGTCGCAAGGAATTCCTCGGTGGTCTGGTATGCCTGGTCCGGTCCGACGAGGGCCGCGAGGTCCTTGGTCATGTGGCCGGCCTCGACGGTCTTGATGACCACGTCCTCGAGGGTTTCAGCGAAGGTGATGACCTCCGGGGTGTTATCCAACTTGCCGCGGTGCATCAGCCCGCGGGTCCACGCGAAGATCGACGCGATCGGGTTGGTGGAGGTGGGCTTGCCCTGCTGGTGCTGGCGGAAGTGACGGGTCACCGTGCCGTGGGCGGCTTCAGCCTCGACGGTCTTGCCGTCTGGGGTCATGAGCACCGAGGTCATCAGACCCAGCGAGCCGAAGCCCTGGGCGACGGTGTCGGACTGGACGTCGCCGTCGTAGTTCTTGCAGGCCCAGACATAGCCGCCTTCCCACTTCATGGCGGAAGCCACCATGTCGTCAATCAGGCGGTGCTCGTAGGTCAGGCCAGCCGCTTCGAACTGGTCCTTGAACTCGGCGTCGAAGACTTCCTGGAAGAGATCCTTGAACTGGCCGTCATAGGCCTTGAGGATGGTGTTCTTCGTCGACAGGTACACGGGGTACTGGCGCTGCAGGCCGTAGGCGAAGGACGCCCGGGCGAAGTCGCGGATGGACTCGTTGAAGTTGTACATGCCCATCGCCACGCCGCCCTCTTCAGGCATGGTGACGACGTCGAACTTCATTGGCTCGGAGCCGTCAGCGGGCTCGAACATCATGGTGACCTTGCCGGGGCCCGGCACCTTGAAGTTGGTGGACTTGTACTGGTCACCGTGCGCGTGGCGGCCGATGATGATGGGCTTGTTCCAGCCCGGCACCAGGCGCGGGATGTTGGAGATGATGATGGGTTCGCGGAAGACGACGCCGCCGAGAATGTTGCGGATGGTGCCGTTGGGCGAAACCCACATCTTCTTCAGGCCGAATTCTTCGACGCGGGCCTCATCAGGGGTGATGGTGGCACATTTGACGCCGACGCCGTGCTCTTTGATGGCGTTTGCGGCGTCAATGGTGACCTGGTCATCGGTCGCGTCGCGGTTCTGGATGGAGAGGTCGTAGTACTTGAGGTCGATATCCAGGTAGGGGTTGATCAGGCGGTCCTTGATGAACTGCCAGATAATCCGGGTCATCTCGTCGCCGTCGAGTTCGACAACCGAACCCTGTACCTTGATTTTTGTTGCAGGCGCGTCAGCCACACGGTCTCCTTGTGGTGGTGGGCCGGCAGCCGTTGTGATGGACGCAGCACGGCCCGTGATTTGTACTGGTTTTATCCTGCTCAACTATGCCACAGGCCACTATTGGTGCCCTAAATGGGCTCACCGGGAAGGTGCCCTTCGGTGGGCGCAATGTTTCCCCAACGGTCCATCATGGACCCGGGCGGAATGGGTTTACCCCACCGGTCGGTGGCCGGGGCGGG
>NZ_ASZW01000009.1:0-2142 GCF_000468215.1 Arthrobacter sp. CAL618
AAACAATCGCACCACGGGCCTTTTGGTGCTTCATAGCCGCGCCAATTGTCCTAGAGTGGAAGGTAGCCCGGTTCCATCAGCTCGGATATCGGGTGTCGATTTCAACAGATCCACGTAAGGGGACTGACACATGGCTCGCATTGGTGAGAGCACAGATCTGCTTAAGTGCTCTTTCTGTGGGAAAAGCCAGAAGCAGGTCCGGAAGCTAATTGCCGGCCCGGGCGTGTACATCTGCGATGAATGCATCGATCTCTGCAACGAGATCATCGAGGAAGAGCTGTCCGAGGTAGCTGACCTTGGCACCTTCGAGCTTCCGAAGCCCCGCGAAATCTTCGATTTCCTGCAGGAATACGTGATCGGTCAGGAACCCGCCAAGCGGTCCCTCGCCGTCGCCGTCTATAACCACTACAAGCGGATCCAGTCCGGGCATGCCCCGCGGAGCACGGGAAACCTCTCCGACGCGGTGCCTGCCGAAGACGTGGAGATTGCCAAGTCGAACATCCTCCTCATCGGCCCCACCGGCTGCGGCAAGACCTATCTCGCGCAGACCCTGGCCCGCCGGCTGAACGTCCCCTTCGCCGTCGCGGATGCCACGGCGCTCACCGAGGCGGGCTACGTGGGGGAAGATGTTGAGAACATCCTCCTGAAGCTCATCCAGGCCGCTGACTACGACGTCAAGAAGGCCGAGCAGGGCATCATCTACATCGACGAAATCGACAAGATCTCCCGCAAGAGCGAGAACCCGTCAATCACCCGCGATGTATCGGGTGAAGGCGTGCAGCAGGCATTGCTGAAGATCCTCGAGGGTACTGTCGCGTCGGTGCCGCCCCAGGGCGGCCGCAAGCACCCGCACCAGGAATTTATTCAGATCGATACCACCAACGTCCTGTTCATCGTTGCGGGTGCATTTGCTGGCCTGGAAGAGATCATCGGCTCCCGTGCGGGACGCAAGGGGATCGGCTTCGGCGCCCCGTTGTCCTCACTCAAGAGTGAGGAAGCCAGCTACGGCGACGTCATGCCCGAGGACCTGCTCAAGTTCGGCCTGATTCCCGAGTTCATCGGACGTCTGCCGGTCATCACCACGGTGACCAGCCTCGACCAAAAGTCGTTGATGCAGATCCTGACCGAACCGAAGAACGCCCTGATCAAGCAGTTCCAGAAAATGTTCATGCTCGACGGCGTCGAGCTCACCTTCGAGCCGAAGGCTCTCGAGGCCATCGCCGATCAGGCGCTCGAGCGGGGAACCGGGGCCCGCGGGTTGCGCGCCATCATGGAGGAAGTCCTTCAGCCCGTGATGTTCGACCTGCCCAGCCGGGATGACATTGCCACGGTTGTCATCACTGAAGATGTGGTCGCCAAGAAGGCGGAACCCACGCTGATCTCGCACGACGTCGTTGCGAAGCGCCGGAACAAGTCGGCCTAACGCCGGAAATTTCGGCGTCCGGCCGGAATACGCCGGTTGGTACCCGGGTTGTAGGGAATATGACTGAAACGATTGTTCCCACCGACAATGTCCAAAAGGCCGATTTCTGGTTTGATCCCGCCTGCCCCTTCGCCTGGATCACCTCCCGGTGGATTGAGGAAGTGGAGAAGGTCCGCAGCATCAAGGTGGACTGGCATGTCATGAGCCTGGCCGTGCTCAACGACGGCCGTGATCTTCCCCAGGAATACCAGGACTTCATGAAGCAGGCCTATGGGCCCGTCCGGGTCGTCGTTGCCGCAGCTGAACTCCACGGTGATGACAACATCAAGAAGCTCTACGATGCAATGGGCACCCGGATTCACCAGGGAAAGAACCAGGATTTCGCTGCAGTGATCCGCGAATCCCTCGAGGAAGTCGGACTTCCCGCCGAACTCGCGGACTACGCCACCAGCGAGGAATACGACCCCCAGCTCCGCGCCTCGCACCAGGACGGAATTGACCGGGTGGGCGATGAAGTCGGCACCCCCGTGGTCGCGTTCAACGGCACGGCCTTCTTCGGCCCCGTCCTGACCCGCATCCCCCGGGGCGAAGACGCAGGACGCATCTTCGACGGCGCCGTCATGCTCGCCGGATTCCCGGAATTCTTCGAACTGAAACGCTCACGCACCGAGAGCCCTTCCTTCGACTAGTTAGCAGTAACCGTAAAAGAGGGAGGCCCC
>NZ_ASZW01000010.1:0-7978 GCF_000468215.1 Arthrobacter sp. CAL618
GCTGGTCGGCATGGTTGCCGACGGTGCGGTGCGGGGCCAGGTCCAGGCGGAACGCAGAATGAAGGCCAGGATCAGCAGCTCGACTCCAATGGTGAGGCCGTAGTAAAAGGCCCAGTCCCAGGTCGCCCCTGCCGCGTTGAAGATGGAGAGGGGGATGAAAAGCAAGGCAACGACGAGGTTCGTGGCGCGGTTCGCCCGGGCGGGCAGCGTCATCGAGAGCAGCACCATCAGGCTCGGGATCGCTATGATCACGAAGAAGATGGAAACCAGTGTCCCGGTGATGTCAAAGACAAAGATCTCGCCACCCCGAATCACGTCAATTTCGCCGGGCTGGTAGAGGTGAAAGTAGTCGATGTAGATGACGAGGAACATGAAGCTGGTCCAGGCGGCCGCGAGCTTGGCCTGCACGGGGATTCGCGGATTGTCGAGCAGTTTCGGGGTTTTCGTTCGGATGGGCACTGGCTTTTCTTTCGTTTGGAGCGGTCCGTCCGCCGGAGTGGCGGCAGGTCTGGGCGTGCATTCGCACGGGGTGGGTCGTTCTCATCGGTCCGGTCGTCAGACGGTGATCACGACCTTCCCTCGGGTGTGGCCGGCTCCGACGTAGCGGAGGGCATCGGCCGCTTCGTCCAGCGGGTAGGTGCGGTCGATGACGGGCGTGACCTGCCCGGTCGTGACCAGCTCGGCCAGGGTGAGCAGGTCCTGGCGCTTCCCGATCGACGTGAAAGGCAACAGCTGCTGACGGGTGAATCCGGACAGCACACGCGCTTTGACGATCCGACCGAGGGGGCCGAACCAGCGGCCGCCGCGTCCGCTGTTGGGGATCAGGGTGCCGGTGGGCGTCAGCGCTCGGCGGACCGCCGCCAGGGGCTGGGCTTCCACGTTGTCGAGGATGACGTCGTAGCGCTTCTCATCGTGGGTGAAGTCGGTCCTCGTGTAGTCAATGACGTGGTCGGCACCGAGTGACCGGACCAGGTCGACGTTGCGGGTGCTGCACACCCCCGTCACCTCGGCACCAAGCGCCTTGGCGATTTGTACCGCGAAGGAGCCCACGCCGCCTGACGCGCCCGTGACCAGCACCGTCTGGCCCGGCCGAACGTCCGCGATCTTGCGCAATGCCTGCAACGCCGTCATGGCCGAGGTGGGCACCGCTGCCGCCTCCACGACCGACAGGTTGGCGGGGATGGGCACGAGTTTGTCCGCCGGGACGCGGACGTACTCCGCGAATGCTCCAGCGGTGCTCCAGCCGAACACCTCGTCGCCGGGGCGGAGAGTGGTGACGTCCTTCCCTACCGCTGCCACCACGCCGGCGAGGTCCATGCCGGGGATGCCGTGGCGCGGCCGGCGGAGCCCGTACACCAGGCGCACAATGTACGGCTTGCCGGTCATGACGAAATAGTCGCCAGGGTGTACCGAGGCCGCACCCACCCGAACGAGCACCTCGCCTCGCCCGGGTAGCGGTAGCCCGATCTCGGACACCTCGATCACGGAGGGCGGGCCGTAGCGGTGCTGGACGGCGGCCCGCATCGTCGCCGCCCCGTCCAGATTCGCCCCCGGCACCAGGGGCGTTCCGGCCTTCGATCGCTGTTCGTTTCCCACAGAAGCCTCCTTACGTCCGAGCAACGACTTTCGCTGCTCGTACACCGTACGACGTACGTTGTACGATAGAGTGTGAGCGTACGCTGTACTAATGTCAAGCATTTCGAGAAAGCGAGGGATCTGTGGCCGCTAGGGAACAACGCCAGGTCGCATCAGACGCGGGGCTAACCAAGCACCGGGTGGTGGTGGAGGCGATCCGGCTTGCCGACCGCGAGGGGGTCGAAGGGTTGAGCATGCGCCGGCTGGCTCGCGAGCTCGGCGCGGGCGCGATGTCCCTCTACCACTACGTGGCGAGCAAGGAGGAGTTGCTGGACGCGATGATCGACGTCGTGTTCGAGGAGATTGAGCTCCCGCCCGAGGGGACAGACTGGCAGTCGGCGATGCGACGGCGTTCGGTATCCGCCCGACAGGTTCTCGCGGGCCACCCGTGGGCGATTGGCCTGATGGACTCGCGGACATCGCCGGGGGCGGCGCACCTTCGCCACCGCGAAGCTGTCACCGCCTGCCTGCGGAGGGCCGGCTTCTCGGTTCTGATGGCGACGCACGCCAACTGGTTGCTCGACAGCCTGGTCTACGGTTACGCCCTGCAGGAAGCCAACCTGCCGTTCGATACAGCCGATGAGTTCGCGGACATGGCCGAAGACGTCTACCTGCCCCAGCTTCCTCCAGGCGAGTTCCCCTACCTCAACGAGTCCGCCGCGGCGCTCGTCGCTGCTGGCTATGACCCGGCGGAGGAGTTCATCTTTGGCCTTGATCTCGCCCTGGCCGCCCTCGAGCCTCTGAGAGCCTCCGCCTAGCGGAACCCTCACGGACCATCGCGTGGGCATCCGCACCGACGTTTCGACCCATAGCCGTCGTGTTGTCGTGGGCTCGTAGTACTCGCTGCCGAACTCACCACGAGCTTCGACCAGATCGAGGCCTCTGCCAACCTCGCGGAGTAAGACCGGCGCGAGTGCCGGCCCTTCAAACGCGGGTGTCTACGGGAGTTGGTCGGAAGGAAGCTCCCTCATCGGCGGCGTCCATCCCTGACCTGCCATGTGAGGATGGCATCGCTGCTGCCTTCCACTGGATAGGTTGGTTTCGTTTCGAACGCACCCACTTGCACGAACAATCTTAGACGAGTTCTTCGACCAGAGCTTGAGCTTCCTTGGCCCGCAGCTTGCCGGACATGAGCTGAGGAAGGAGGGTATCGCGGGTCATGGCGAGCAACTCGTTCTCTCGGTCCATCTGAGATACAACGTCGAATAGCTCCATGGCTGATGTCGTGAAGTCGCGAAGCTGGTCCGACTCTGGACGCCGGACCGCAATTGCATGTGCCTCATTTCTGTTCAAGCCGGGAACAGCTGAGTCTGAATTCATTTCGTCGAGTCGAAGAGACTTTAAAAGGAAGTACGAGAAAATTGGGCTGATCCATTCGGTGCTTGGTTTCGCCCAAAACGTCGTGTCAATCGGGAAGAAAGGCCCCGATGCCCAGTGAACGGCACCCGCGGTGCCCTTACGTCCGACTACGACTCCTGGCCCATCACACAGCGCTTCAGTATGTCTACCAACAATTCCACCACTGCCATAGACCTTCACTGGACCGTTCGTTCGCTTGACTGCAGGTAGCGATTTTCCGTACTCGAGAGTGAGCACTTGTGCCATGGTGACAGATTCGTGAGATCGAAGCATCAAGCGGCGAAACTCGAGCTCGGCTAAGTCGGAAGCTGATCGAGAGAGTTTGGTGTTGGCGGCGATCTTGTCGTCGAGCGCGCCAAGTACCTCTGCAATTGCCTGTTGCTCTCGAAGACACGGCACGTGTACTTCCACCTGCTGCAGCACTGACTGCTTCAAATAGGGCAAGGCACTGCCCTCAACATAGGTGCTGACATTGATCGTGGCTAGGAGATAGAACAAAAAATCGACTGTACAACGTTCGGGTTTTGCCATAGCTGACATCAGGTTGTTGTCAAAAGCAGTAGGTCGGACCGCTACCCGAAATCGCTCGTTGCGAAGGCCCTCTCCAATTTTTGCAAATAACACTGCTCCGGCTGGCGCTAAGGCTGGCCGAAGCCTTTCTAACTGTTCTTCAGTTATCCAATTATTCGATTGCTGAAGATACTTCGAGTTTGAGGATAGATCGCTGACTTTTACAAACGGATAATCAGAATTCGCGCCTCCTTGTTCGGCTTGCGGAAACGCTGAGCCCGCTTTCAGCTTGCACAAATCGCCGAGGATGCTCCTCACCCACTCGCTCATGAGACCCGCCCCAGCTGCTCCCGCACAACCGCAGCCAACCGTTCCGACTCGGCGAACTGCTCAAACAACTCAGCTGACAAGCGGGCAATTTTCTCTTCAATGGGCTCGCCGTCGTCCTCAACATCGGCGGCTCCGACATATCGACCCGGCGTCAGCGCGTAGTCCGCTGCCTTGATCTCTGCCAGAGGTACCGACCTGCAGAACCCCGCGACGTCGTCGTACTCAATTCCCGACCCCTGAGCCGAAGCCGACCCGCGCCAGGCGTGATAGGTCTCGGCGATCTTTGCGATGTCCTCGTCCGCGAGGGCACGCTCGGCGCGGTCCACCATGTAGCCCAGGTTCCGCGCGTCGATGAACAGCACCTCTCCCGACCGGTCGACGGCTCCCGAGGACTTGTCCTTGGCGAAGAACCACAGGCAGACAGGGATGCCGGTGCTGCGGAACAGCTGGGTGGGCAGCGCGACCATGCAGGAGATTAGGTCAGCCTCGACCAGTTGCGCACGGATGTCACCCTCGCCGCCGGAATTCGACGACATGGACCCGTTAGCCATCACCACACCGGCGCTGCCACCCGGGGCGAGCTTCGAGATGATGTGCTGGATCCACGCGTAGTTGGCATTGCCCACCGGCGGGACGCCGTACTTCCAGCGGGGATCACTTTCGGAGCGGGCCCAGTCCTTGATGTTGAAGGGCGGGTTGGCCATGATGAAATCGGCCTGCAGATCCGGGTGCTGGTCCCGCGCAAACGTGTCGCCCCAGCGGCTGGCCAGATTGCCGTTCAGCCCGTGAATGGCAAGGTTCATCTTCGCCATCCGCCAGGTGCGCTCGTTCAGCTCCTGCCCGTAGACGGAGATGCTCGACCCCTCCTTGTTGTGCGACTCGAGGAACTTCTCGGTCTGCACAAACATGCCACCCGACCCACAGCACGGGTCATAGACGCGACCGTGGTCGGGCTCCAGCACCTCGACGAGGACGCGGACGACGTCGGCCGGCGTGTAGAACTCGCCGCCCCGCTTGCCCTCGGCCTTGGCGAACTTCTCCAGGAAGTACTCGTAGACCTCACCGAGGAGGTCGCGCGCCTTCGTGGCACCCTGCCCTGTGAACCGCGCCGAGTTGAAGAGATCCAGCAGCTCACCGAGACGGCGCTGGTCGATGTTGTCACGGTTGAAGATCCGCGGCAGTGTTGCCGCGAGCGAGGGGTTGGCACCCATGACGGCGTCCATCGCATCGTCGATCAGCTCGCCAATGGTCTTGGCCGCTTCGCCGTCCGCCGCCTGCGTCCCCTTGGCATTCTGCGCCAAATACGTCCAGCGTGCCTGCGTCGGCACCCAAAATACGCCCCGCCCGGTGTACTCGTCGACGTCGTCGATCATCTGAGCAATCTGGTGCTCGCCGAACCCGTCAGCGCCAAGCTCCACCTGGATCTGCTCCCGGCGTTCGTCGAACGCGTCGGAGACATACTTCAGGAACACCAGTCCCAGGATCACATCCTTGTACTGGGACGCGTCCATGGAGCCGCGCAGCTTGTCGGCCGCCTTCCACAGGGTGTCCTTGAGTTCCTTCATGGTGGACGGCAGGGCGTCCACCTTCACTTTCGGGGGCACTGGGGTGTTCCTTCCATCGGGGCGGCGGGGTTGGGTTCGCCGAGGGTCACGGTGTTGCTGGCTACGCCGTCCATGATCAGCGTAGCGAGTTGAGTGAGGCGATTGACGCGTTCAAGCGCGGCGAGCCGCTCCTGCTCGACGGCGTCGAGCGTGCGCCTGAGAAGATGCCGCTGGTCGACGTCGACCGCACGGACTATCCACGACCTCCACCGCCCGGCTGTCGGCGCCTGGCTATTGATGTCTTCAGCGAGCAGTCTGGCTACCAGTCCCGGCTGACCTCTACTGGTTTGTCCCCCGTCAACAATCCGGAGGACCCGGGCTGGATAGGCAACAACGGCTGCGCCGTCGGGATCCACCAGAGCGACGGGCCTCGGCCCTGTACAGAAAACGACGTCGCCTGGCTCAGTTAGTCGGCCAGCCGGGTATTGCGCAGCGAACCTGAACCGATCCATCACCGCTGGTGGATCACCGTCGAGCAGGGACCCGGCGGTGATCACTTTGATTGCACCGGGCGAGGCGGGGTCTCCAGCGTGAAGATCTGCTGCCTCGATTCGGTTCCCGGGGAGGTAAACGACCGCGCCGGCGTCGGCCAGGTCTCCTAGAACCCTCTCGACCGGGCTCTCCGGTTTCGTCGTTGGGATCACCTGCACATCCAGACTCCGAACGGTTTCCGGCTGTTCGAGTAATGACAGGAGGTTCTCGATGTGTAACACCGCGCCAGCTGGCTGAGCGGTCCTGTTGCGTGGAAGTGGCCGAGCCCTGACCAGCGAACCGCGGGCTGCGAGCATCGACGACGTCCTCACCAGCCGTGCGAACCGAAACGAATGCTTCTCCACCGACCGCCGGTTGCCCATCGCAGCGGCGAGATCGCTGATCAGATCCTCGATGTCCGTTGTGGACAGGGATGTCCCGGAAAGGTCGGACACCATCGTCCACCGATCCGCCAGTGCCACCTCGGCATGTGCGGGGCCGAGTACCCACAGGGCCATCGCTTGGCGGGGCTTCGAGGTAAGCAAACCTTGAGGCAAGCGGACGACGGCGCGCAGCCGCCCCGTGCGCAAAATGGCTGACCGGATGGCTTCGCTCTCCCCTGCCGCCCCGTCCACACTCAACGCATCACAGAGCGCGCTTGCGGGACCGAATGCTACGGCGCGGTCACCATCGGTGAGCTGCAGACAGATCTTGTCGATAGCGTTCAGGGTCGTGACGTCATCTGGGTTCTGGTTACCTGCGTGAGGAAACTGGGCCAGGTGAAGTGCTGAAGAGCGCTGGCCAACGGGGTCGGCGTCGTCGTCAATTGCCTCAAGCACCAGGCCATGAGTGTGGAGACGCCGCAAACCGCGCCGGGATGCTGCCGTGTCGAATCCGCCCCAGGCGAGGGCACACCGCACAGTCCCGTCACCCTCACTCAGCTTCAGGAGAATGTCGCCGCTCCCCGGCGAGTGATCCACAACCATCGTTGACCCATCTCGCCGACTGAGCAGCGCAGCTACCGCGGCAGCCACCAGGCTGACGGCGTCTCGGTGAATTTCTCCACCCTGCAGCCCGAGCCTCCGCTCGGAGGTGAGCAGCAGGTCGAATGCGGCCGCCGGGCTGTAGGCTGCGTCCGCCAGTGCGTCTGCCGTCGCTGCGAGGAAGGCCAGCTGGTCGCCGGTCGCTTCCATTTCGCGATAGAGGCTTTGGTTATGCGGATCGTGGTCGTCAGCCAAATCCAGCAGTTCGGCATTGGATAGACCGCTCAGTCGCTCACCGCTCAGAACCTTCAGGCACAGGAGGGCCGTCAACGCGTCAGTCCCTGACTGGTCGGCAGCTATGCCCGTGCGAAATGCGTCGGCGTCGAGATGAGCGGAGGGATTGTTGCCGCGACCGGTGTCGTGGAGCCACCGACCAATCTCAGCGGGGTCGAATGCCGGTTGGCTTGATGAGCTGTCGGTAGGCGCTGGAAAAGGTAGATCGGCATCTCGGTAGCGTCGTCGCCACATGGAGACCACCGGACGTGCAACCTGGGCCAGACGAGCCACATCGGCAAGGGACATATCGGTCTCGGTCATCTTCGGCATGCCTCCTCCTTTATCCGCGGTTCTGGGATCTGACCCTACCTGTTGTTCGACGCAATCTAGAGCATTTGTTGATAACGGGGGTTATCGCATTCAAACGGCTCTGGATGTGGGGAGTGACCGTAGCGTTCATTTCCACAAGCACCATGACCTCCCATGAAAGGACTGCCATGAAGTACATTCGCCAGATTCATTTGGATAGCCCCGGCACAAGAAGCGAGCACATCTCCCGGGTCAACCACTCGGATACCCCTACCGGCCCGCTGTCCGAATCCTCCAGGACGAAGATCGTGCAGCAGATCACGGCTGGTACTGAAACCTACCAAAGCCGTAACTCGAACGGCGCGCAGGCCCCGGTGGTGGTGCGAACCAGCGGACTGGGAACCAAGTACATCGCGACTGTCAGCGACGGCCGCGAGACCAACAATCTGCTGAGTCTTCCCAAGTACTAAGCAAACCCACAGTCTGCGGTTGGAAGCGGCA
>NZ_ASZW01000011.1:0-580 GCF_000468215.1 Arthrobacter sp. CAL618
CCGGACGGAGCCGGACCAGGCGAACAAAACAGCGGTGCTCGCTAGCTCGCACCGCAGAAACAGGCCTTACTAGCGTTCTGACAGCCGATCCTCTTTTTCGGGTCCGTAGGTGGCTGGGGAATCTTTGCATACAAGCCACGGTCTTCTTCGTGCTGACCGTCACGGCGTGGGTAGCGGGTCGCCGCACCAACTAACCCACTGACTATGAGGCGGCTAGATCGAACCGGGGTAGTTAGCTCTCTTCGTGTTTTCGAATGGCCCGGCGTCTTGCCACTACCCAACCCAGTGCCAAACCAATCCACACGAGGCCGAGCGCCAGGTTGAAGCCCCAGTCTTCTCCCTCGGCTGCGCCCCATATGGTCAGTCCCACTTGTACGACGCCAAGTATCAACCAGAAATTGATGATGACGAGCCCAAACCTCGTCGCCAATGCTGGCGTCTTTTGTGGTTGTTGTTCCATGGCTGAACTCTAGCTCCACAGGTTGCACCCCAAGCGGTCCTTCGCTGCGCTGCGGGCTGTGCTGCCGCCGGCTCCTACGTCGCCACCGGCAGAATCCCCTTCTTTTTTGCTGCTGTCCTT
>NZ_ASZW01000012.1:0-10813 GCF_000468215.1 Arthrobacter sp. CAL618
CGTCGACGTCGGTCACTTCGCCGTCGTCCGGGCCTGCCTGATTGGATCCGGGCAGATTCAGCTCAAACAATCCGGCGGGCGGGGTCAGCTGCACATAACCGTCAGCGACGTTGACCTCGGGGACGATTTCGGCGACAAACGGGACCAGCGTCTCGTGGCCTGCGGAGGTTTCGACAATCAGCAGGTCCTGCACCTCGAGCGTGCGGAGTCCGCTGACTTTGCCGACGACGTCGCTCCCTACCCGCGCCTCAAGACCCACCAGTTCGTGTTCGTACCAGGCGTCGTCGTCGTCATCCTCTGCCTCGTCCGTATCGATGAACAGTTTGGCGCCGCGCAGGGTTTCTGCCGCGTTGCGGTCAGAGAACCCGTCGAACCCGAGGATCAGGATGTCCTTGTTCCAGCGGGCACCGCTGACCGTCAGCGGGCCAAGTGCGGCCGGCTCGGCGCGAAAGATGGCCCCGGCCTCGAACCGGTCTTCCGGCGCATCCGTGAACAGCTGCACTGTCACTTCGCCGCGAATACCATGGGGTTTGCCGATCCTGGCAACCTGAACTTCCATCTGACACTCCTGGTGCTGCTGGGGTAGGTGGACAAAAATTTGGCCCCGCCACCATTATCCGGTGCGGGGCCAAACTCAATGTAATACTGTGCTGAATTGGTGTGCTGAAGCGCTGTTAGCCCCGGCGGCGGTCCGTATCGACTACGTCCACGCGTACCGGTTCGCCGTCGGCGAGGGCTGACACAACGGTGCGCAAGGCGCGGGCTGTGCGGCCCTGGCGGCCAATGACCCGGCCCAGATCGTCCTGATGAACCCGCACCTCGAGGGTTTCCCCACGGCGGTTGTTCTTCAGGGAAACCTTGACATCATCGGGACTGTCAACAATTCCCCGGACGAGGTGTTCCAGCGCTTCGGCCAGCAATTTAGTTGGCCTCGGCGGTTTCAGTCTCGGCTTCGGCTGGTGCCTCGGCGTCGGACTTCTTGGCCTTGGGGGTGATGGCTTCAGGAACGATTACCGAACCCTTTTCAGGGGCGACGAAGGTTTCCTTGGGAGCCTTGGTCTTCAAGGTTCCCTCCTGGCCTTCGAGTCCCTTGAACTTCTGCCAGTCACCGGTGATCTTGAGCAGTACTGCAACCTGCTCGGTTGGCTGTGCGCCAACGCCGAGCCAGTACTGTGCACGCTCGGAGTTGATCTCGATGAACGAGGGCTCCTCGGTGGGGTTGTACTTACCGATTTCCTCGAGGGCACGGCCATCACGCTTGGCGCGTGCATCCATGACGACGACACGGTAGAAAGGTGCGCGGATTTTACCCATGCGCTTCAGGCGAATCTTTACGGCCACTGTTGTGGTCACTCCTTGATGATCTAAAGGGGTGAACCCTACTCAGTGCTCCCGTGGGGCGGGCCACCTCTGAGGGTTCAAAAGGACAAGATGCGCGCGCAGAGAGAGGGGCTGCCCGGATCGAGTACAGGTCTATTGTGCCAGATCGCAGACTCCAGCACGAATTACGCCACGCTAGCTCGCTGCCACCCGGATTTTGTTGTTCCACGGGTCTTTGAAGCGTAGCTCGCTGCCGGTGTGGTGGTTGTCGATCCCGGCAGCTTTCAGCCTCTCAGCGAGGGCTCCCACATGGTCCTCGGCTGGGACCCGGACGAGGACCTCCCCGAGCCCTAGCGTGTCTTTGCGCGGTCCGGCGCCCCGGCTGTTCCACACATTCATGGCCATGTGGTGGTGGTATCCCCCGGCCGAGACAAACAGCGCCTGGCCGTGCCAGCCGGCGGTCCGCTCGAATCCGAGCGTGTCGACGTAGAATCTCCCGGCGGTTTCGACGTCGCCGACCTGCAGGTGAACGTGCCCGACGACGGCCGCCGCCTTGGCCTGGCCGGTCACCGCATCCTGGGTCAGGTGGTCCCGCAGGTAGGTGTCCGCCGGCAGCCGGAGGCTGTCCATCACGACTGATTTTCCTGCCGTCTGTCCGGTGTCGTCGGTGGTCCACTGCCAGGTGTCGCGCGGTTTGTCGAAGTAGAGCTCAATCCCGTTGCCTTCGGGGTCGGTGAAGTAGAAAGCCTCGCTGACGAGGTGATCGGCACTGCCGACGTATAGGCCGGCGTCGTACTGTGCGGTCGCGGCGACGGTGGCGGCGAGGGCTGACCGGTCGTCGAAAAGCAGCGCGGTATGGAACAGCCCGGCCTCCCCGTGGGCCGGGAGTTGGAGTCCTTGCGCCGGCGCAAGGTGAATCAGCGGCGTGTTTCCGCGACCAAGGTGCACGCCTTCGCGGGTTTCCTCGATGACTTCGAGTCCGAGGGCTCGCTGGTAGTAGTCGGACATTGTGGGCAGGTTGCCCACCTTGAGTAGCACTGCGCCCATTGATAGGTCGGCCGGCAATAGGTCCTGGGTGTTGGTCATGGTGTTCTCCTCAACATGATGCTGTATCGGAGATAACTACTTGAAGCTTAAAGTTATTCCGTTGGACACCGTGCGGGTCCTCCCAGCTCCTGGCACTGTTTTGACGTGTCGGGCCGGGACACGCCGTCGTCGGGGCGCCGATCGGCCCAGTAGGAGGGGAGGTCTGCACGCGCGGGCACTCAGGCCCGAGCTACAACGCGGCGCGCATGGGCACTCTGCGACCGACTCGGTCGAGGCCGATTGCTGCCTCATGGTTTCGGATGGCGAGCAGCGCCGGGGATGGCTCACGAACCGTTTCGAAGCCGCAGGTTGCGTAGAACGGGGCGTTGAAGGGGACATCCGCGAAGGTAGTCAGGGTAATCCAGGGATAACCAGCGTGCCGCGCCCAGTCCTTCGACGCTTCGACCAGCGCCCGCCCTGTCCCCCCTACCCGCATGGGCGGGAAGGACTGCGAGCTGCTCGAGGTGCGCGCCGCCGTCGAGCTCTTCCAGACGGGCGAACCCGATGCACGGCCTGCCTGCGACCAGCAACTTCAGCGATGCCGCAAGTTCCGATCGCGACGCTCCCGCCGGAAGGGACACGGGGAGGGGCATTCCGTTGAGATAGGTCAGCAATGAATCAGCTGCCGCCTCGATGGCTGGCAGGAAGGTGAGGTCCAGCTTCTCGGCTTCGCGGATGCTGATCATGCGGTCAAGTGTAGGGCCGGCGCCGCGTGAGGCCCCCGGTGTCCGGGTTGCTCATCACAACCCGGTCAGTACCGGCCGGATGCTAGGCGTCGGTACCTGCATGCGCGGCGACGAACTCGCGGATCAGGGCATCGCCGTCGGGAGTGTCCTGCGGCCGGTGGGCGCCCGGGGCGACGATGTGCTGGGCCCCGGTAACAGCCAGGTAACCGGCGATTTCTTCGTAGAGCGGCTCCCAGCCACCGGTGATGATCAGTGTCGGAACGCCCGGCACAATGTCCAGCGGTGCTTCCCATGGCGGGGACTGCAGCCTGAGCCGATGGGCAGCGCGGCGGGCCTCCGACGTTGCGGGGTGCCGGGCCTCGGTGGAAAACACGAGTCGGACAAATTCCTGGAGGAATGCCTCATCCGACAGCGAGTCGCGGCGTTCGTAGAGCGGTCCCACCAGTGCGCGGTGCGCGGCGGTCGCGGGCAGGTCGGCGGTCAGGGACAGGCATGCGGGCTCGATCAGGATCAGGGAGCGGACCAGCTCCGGCCGCTCGACTGCTGCCATCATCGCCGAGATCGCCCCCTGCGAATGGGCCACCAGGTGTCCGCCCTCCCCTAGGGCGTCCACCACAATCCGCTGATCCTTGTGGAAATCGGTGGGCAACGGGTCGGCTCCGGCTTCGAAACCGTGGCGACGAAGGTAAAGGCAGTCGTAGCTGCTCGCGAGGGCGTGCTGGGTTGGCCACGCGGCGGTGCCGAAGCTGCCGCTGCCGTGGACGAAGACGAGTCGTTCCTGGGTCATTGCGCCGCTCTTAGCTTCCGGGGGGATGGATCGAGTCAACAGAAATAACGGTTTTCACAACGAAAAACCGTCAGTGGTGTTGACTCGACCCGAGGTGTGGGGCGAGTCTGTCTGTCGGAGGCAGCCCTACTTGCCGAGGAACTTGTCGAAGCCTTTCGGGAGGTTCAGGGAGGACGGGTCGAAGTCATTCTGGGCACCAAAGGCTGCACCCGACGGAACCGACGGCCGGTTACGNGGCGAGCCTCGGCATCGGCCCGCTCCTGCGCTGCCTTCGCCGGGTTACCCGACTTGGCCTTCTTCTTACCCTTCGTCACGGCCTTACCCTTGCGTGCGCCGCCGTTGAAGCCGCCAGGTCCGGCCATGCCGGGCATTCCCGGGATCCCACCGCCGGACGCCATCTTCTTCATCATCTTCTGCGCCTGGCCGAACCGCTCCAGCAGGCCGTTGACCTCGGACACGTGAACGCCCGAACCGCGCGCAATACGGGCACGGCGTGAGCCGTTGATGATCTTCGGTGCGACGCGTTCGTGCTTGGTCATTGACCGCACAATCGCTTCGACCCGGTCAATCTCGCGTTCGTCGAAGTTTTCCAGCTGCTCCCGCATTCCGGCAGCGCCGGGCATCATCATGAGCATCTTCTTCATGGAGCCCATGTTGCGGATCTGCTGCATCTGCGCCAGGAAGTCGTCGAGCGTGAAGTCCTCCTGGTCGGAGAACTTCTGCGCCATCCGCGCAGCTTCGTCCTTGTCCCAGGACTTCTCAGCCTGCTCGATCAGGGTCAGGATGTCGCCCATGTCGAGGATGCGCGAAGCCATCCGGTCGGGGTGGAACAGCTCGAAGTCGTTCAGGCCCTCACCGGTCGAGGCGAACATGACTGGCTTTCCGGTGACCGACGCAACTGACAGCGCCGCGCCACCGCGCGCGTCGCCGTCGAGCTTGGTCAGGACGACGCCGGTGAAGTTCACGCCCTCGTTGAAGGCCTGGGCCGTGTTGACGGCGTCCTGCCCGATCATCGCGTCAATCACGAACAGCACTTCGTCGGGGTTGACGGCGTCGCGGATGTCGGATGCCTGCTGCATCAGCTCCGCGTCAATACCGAGGCGGCCAGCCGTATCAACGATGACGACGTCGTGCAGTTTGGTGCGTGCCTCGGCAACGCCGGCGCGTGCGACGGCGACCGGGTCACCGGTGGCGGTTTCAAACTCGGAGCTGACTCCCGGGTGCGGCGCGAAGACCGGCACCCCGGCGCGTTCGCCGTTGACCTGCAACTGCTTGACCGCGTTGGGGCGCTGCAGGTCACACGCGACCAGGAGGGGGCTGTGGCCCTGACCCTTGAGCCACTTCGACAGCTTGCCCGCCAGGGTGGTCTTACCTGCACCCTGCAGGCCGGCGAGCATGATGACCGTCGGCGGATTCTTGGCGAGACGGATCCGGCGTGTTTCCCCGCCGAGGATTCCCACAAGCTCCTCATTGACGATCTTGACGACTTGCTGGCCCGGGTTCAGGGCCTGGGACACCTCAAGGCCCAGCGCCCGTTCCTTGACCTTGGCGGTGAACTCGCGGACAACGCTGACCGCGACGTCAGCGTCGAGGAGGGCGCGACGAATCTCGCGAACCGTGGCGTCGACGTCGGCTTCGGAGAGCCGGCCCTTCCCGCGGAGGTTCTTGAAAGTTTCTGTCAACCGGTCAGAGAGTGAATTAAACACGTGCCGTGAACTGCTTTCTTCGATGGATAAAAGGCTCTGCCATCAAGGGTACCAACTGGGGCGGACGGCGGCTTGCGGGACATCTCGGTACCGAGGTGGCAGGGTGGATGGTGTGGAAACGCATACAAACTCAGTCCAGGACAGCCTGCCCTTCGCCCCCGATCAGGAGGTCTCGACGCTGCTCATCCTGGGCGCGTCAGGCGATCTGACCGGCCGGCTGTTACTCCCCGGTCTGGCCCGGCTGGTTCAGCATGGTCGAGCTCGTGGCCTGCGGCTGGTGGGCGCCGGCTACGACGACTGGAGCGACGAGCAGTGGTCGGAGCGGGTCACCCAGTCTTTTGCCAGTGCGCGGGAGGCGGCCGACGACGACGGCCGGGGTGTGCTCGACCTGTTGCGGACCACGAGCGTGTACCGCCAGATTGATGTGACCACGCCCGGCGAACTGGCCAGCCTGGTTTCCTCCCTGCAGGGGCCGGTCGCCGTATATTTCGCGCTGCCGCCGGCAATCTCGGAGAAAGCGTGCGAGCTGCTCTCCCCTGGCGATCTGCCGGATCACACCAGGCTGGTCATGGAGAAGCCCTTCGGCACCGATCAGGGCTCGGCGTTCCGGCTCAACGAAACACTGACCCGGCTGGTCCCCGAGGACCACATTCACCGGGTGGACCATTTCCTGGGCAAGGCGACGGTATTGAACATTCTGGGGCTCAGGTTCGCCAACCGTCTGCTGGAACCTGTCTGGAACAACCTGCACATCGATCGGGTCGAGGTGGTCTACGACGAGGCGCTGGCCCTTGAAGGCCGCGCCGGCTATTACGACGGCGCCGGGGCCCTCCGGGACATGATCCAGAGTCACCTGCTCCACGCCATGGCCATCCTCGCGATGGAGTCGCCGGTCAGTCTGCACGAACGCGACCTGAGGGATGGCCTTGGTGCCGTGCTGCGCGCCAGCACGGTTGACCCCGATTTCGCGAAAAGTACCCGGCGCGCCCGGTATGCCGCCGGGACAGTCGATGGGCGGGTGATCCCCGACTACGCGGCCGAGGACGGCGTCGACCCGGCCCGCGGAACCGAGACCCTCGCGGAGATCACCGTGTCGATCAACAACGCACGGTGGGCCGGTGTGCCGTTCATCCTCAGGTCGGGAAAGGCGCTGGGCGGGAACCGGAAAGAAGCGTTGGTGACGTTCAAACCGGTCAGCCATCTTCCGGCGGGCTTCACCGGGCAGGACTCACCAACCCAGTTGCGGATCGGTTTTGGCCCCGAAACCCTCAAGCTGGAAATCGATGTGAACGGCCCGGGCGACATTTTTTCCCTGGACCGGGCCGTACTGGGGGTCGAGCTGAATGCCTCGGAGCTGCTGCCCTACGGCGAAGTGCTCGAAGGAGTGCTGACCGGCGACCCGACCCTGTCGGTGCGGGGCGACACCGCCGAGGACTGCTGGCGGATCGTCGATCCGGTACTCGCCGCGTGGGCTGCCAATGAGGTGCCGCTCGACGAATATCCGGCAGGGTCACCCGGCCCCGCGGCCTGGACCAACTAGCCGCTGCGGAACCGCCTAAGAAACCGAAAGTCACCCTCCTGCTCCGAACGCCCGCTGCAGGCGGTGCTTTCGGAGCCGAAGGGTGACTTCGGTCGGCGTGGTGAGCCGGGTCAGAGTGCGGCGTCGCCGCGTTCACCGGTGCGGACGCGGACGGCGTCCTCGACGGGGATCACCCAGACCTTCCCGTCACCGGCCCTCCCGGTGTTGGCGGTCGAGACTAGGACATCGACGATGTCGGTGACCCAGGCATCCGCGACCAGCACTTCGACGCGGATCTTCTGGAGGAGGTCGACCGTGTATTCGGCGCCACGGTATACCTCGGTGTGGCCCCGCTGTCTTCCGTAGCCGCTTGCCCCGCTGACCGTGAGGCCCTGTACGCCGTACGTTTCGAGGGCTCCACGGACGCCGTCGAGCTTATCCGGGCGGACGATTGCTGTTACCAGCTTCATGAGTTCACCTTTTCCGAAGCATTTTCCGTAGCTGCAACATTGGTAGTGGGGTGGAACTGTCCACCGACGCCGAGGCCGCCGAATTCGTACGCTGTTTCTGCGTGCTCGGAGAGGTCGACGCCGGATACCTCGTCGTCCGCGGTGACGCGGAACCCGATGGTCTTGTGGATGCCCAGACCGATGATGGCGGTCATCACGGCCGAGAGAGTGACAGCCACGAGGACCGACACCACCTGGGCGAGCAATTGGCCGCCGCCGCCGCCGTAGAAGAGGCCTCCACCTTCGCCGTCGACCGGCATGGCGATGAAGCCCAGGGCAATGGTGCCGGCGGTGCCAGCGACCAGGTGGACCGCTACGACGTCGAGTGAATCGTCGAAGCCCAGCTTGTACTTCAGGCCCACAGCCAGGGCGCACAGCACGCCGGCGACCAGGCCCAGACCAATCGCACCGATGGGGCTGACGTTGGCGCAGGCCGGGGTGATGGCGACCAGACCGGCGACAATACCCGAGGCCGCACCGAGGGAGGTGGGACGGCCGTCGCGGAAGCGTTCCAGGACCAGCCAGCCGACCATTGCGGCGGCAGGAGCTGCCATGGTGTTGATCCAGATGAGGCCAGCTTCTTCGGCGGTACCAGCGGCGCCGCCGTTGAATCCGAACCAGCCGAACCACAGCAGTGCTGCACCGAGCATCACCAGTGGAACGTTGTGGGGGCGCTGCGCCGGGTCCTTGCCGAAGCCCTGACGCTTGCCGAGAATGATGGCCAGCACGAGCGCCGCAACTCCGGCGCTGATGTGGACCACTGTGCCACCGGCGAAGTCGATTGCCTCGCCGACGGCTCCGCCGACAGCGCCATCAGCGCTCAGCAGGCCGCCACCCCAGACCATGAAGGCCAGCGGGCAGTAGACCAGGGTGACCCAGATGGGGACGAACAAGGACCAGGCACCGAACTTCGCCCGGTCGGCGATGGCGCCGCTGATCAGGGCGACGGTGATGATCGCGAAGGTGACGCCGTAACCGGCGCCGATCATGTCCTCGGTGCCGATCAGGCCTTCGAGACCGAAGGAAGCGAAGGGGTTACCGAACAGCTGGGCGACGCCGTCGCCCCCGGTCATCGAGTATCCCCAGAGAACCCAAACTATGCCGACCAAACCGACGGCGATGAAACTCATCATCATCATGTTCAGTGCGGCCTTGGCGCGCGTCATGCCGCCGTAGAAAAATGCCAGCCCCGGTGTCATCAGAAGCACCATAGCGGCCGAAACCAAAACCCAGACGTGACCTGCTGTCAGATCCATCGTCACATCCTCTCGCGAGTGGCGGGCAGTTCCCGCAATCAAAAGTCTGCACGAGCTGTGTTTCGGGCCCGTGAGCCAATTGATTGCGCGCAGGTTACAGAACTCGCACGTTGGTAAAGAGTGCATGACGGATATGTTTCAGCTGTGTTAACCGCACCCCATTTTCCTCACTTCACTGGACTGGACCGCGACCGGAGAGTAGTGCGGAATGCGCCTGGGAGGTGTACGGAGAGCAAGTCGCGGGCTGGCTAGACTTGCTTTGAGCTGACAACGATGGAGAATAATGTCCGACCAACCCTCTCGCCCCACCCCCGATCCCCTATTCGAGGACGCCAGCCAGGCTGCTGCGGTACGCACCCGACCTAGTCCGCGGGTCATGATTGCCGCCGGTCTGGCGACCGTTGTCGTCCTGATTGGCGCCGGGGTGGGTATCACTGCACTCACCGGCGACGACGAACCGGCCGCGACCCCCGGCTCCTCGGCGTCACCAACGCCGTCGTCTTCGACGTCCAGCGCACCCGCCGCGACCACCTCGTCGGCGCCCACCACCGAGCCTGCTGCCGAACCGACGGACCCGCTCCCCGCGGCGCCAACAGAGTTCTACGAGCAGGCAGGGCCCCCGGACGGTTCACCGCTGGAGGCTGTGGAACCGATGACCGTCGCTGTCTCGGCCGAGCCGACCGGCACTGAGCTACCCTCCAACCTGATCGGCCTGTCCCTGGAAGCCACCGACCTTGCCGACCCGCGGATGTCCGGGGACAACGAGGAGATCGTGAGCAGCCTGACCGGGCTGGGTCGCCCGATGCTGCGCTTCGGCGGGAACGCCGTCGACCGGCGGTTCTTCTGGACGTCAACTGATGAGCCCATCCCGGGGAACCTCTCCGGTGACGACGCCCATCCGGTGCGCGCCGCTGGCCCCGCTGACCTGGAGCGCGTGAACACGCTCCTTGAAGCAGCCGACGCCACGATCAGCCTCACCGTGGACCTGGGCAACTACGATCCCGCACGCGCCGCGGACATGACCAGGTACGCCAGCGAGATCTTCGGGGACCGGCTGGTGGGCATCACGGTGGGCAACGAACCCAACGGGTACCCCACCAATGGGCTCCGGCCGTCCAGCTGGGGGATCTCCGACTACCTAACCGAGCTGTCGGCGTATGCGGAGGCAATGTACGCCGTGGCACCGGAGGTCCGGATTGTCGGCCCGGGCACCTACGCCGAGGCCTGGTGGGGGCCGTTTGCCCAGGCTGACCTTCCGCAGGAAAAGATCCTCTCCTTCCACCACTACCCGCTGTCCCAGTGCGACGGCGCCAACGATCCCCTGGGCGAGCCAATCATGGAAAACCTGATGGCCGGGCCTATCCATGACCGGGCGCAGAACTACCGCGACGCTGCGATGGCCCCCGCCAAGGAGGCGGGACTGGAAACGTGGATCCCCGAGACCGGCATTTCGGCCTGCCCCGGGTCCAACGAGACCACGAAGACGCATGCGTCGGCGCTGTGGACCGTCGACTACGCGCTGAGTGCGGCCGAGATCGGGATTGCCCGGCTGAGCTTCCACAGCTCGCTGCTGACCTGCGTCGGTGGACCCCCGATGTCTTCGATCTGCTCTGGCGGGCCATACCTGCAGCCGGATGCAACCTTCAACGAGCGGGCCAACTACTACGGGCTATCGATGGTTGCCGAGCTGCCACCGGGGGCGTTCCTGCAGAACACCGTCGACGGCGGTGGGCTGGCGTACAGCTATGCAATCGAACACGAGGACGGCAGCATCAGCGTGGTGCTCGTGAACCAGAATGACCCTGAGGTCAGTGCCCAGACCGACGTCACTGTGCAGCTGCCCGCAGGTGCCCGCACCAGCGCGATGACCCAGCTCGCGGGGCCGTCCTACGGTGCCGAAGATGCCTCTGTGATCGACGGGCAGCCCGCACCGCCGGTGCCAGC
>NZ_ASZW01000012.1:10823-10938 GCF_000468215.1 Arthrobacter sp. CAL618
CCCGCCGTTCCGGGGTTTGTTCCCGGAGCCGAGTCGGTGGAGCTTCCAGTGACAGCGGGCACCGTATCGGTGCTCACCTTCACGTTCTAGTCCACAACCGATTAGCCGCAACGCA
>NZ_ASZW01000013.1:0-5936 GCF_000468215.1 Arthrobacter sp. CAL618
CCGGGGCCTTACTCACTCGCGGTGACGGTGGGATTTGAACCCACGTTGGCTTTCACCAAACAACATTTCGAGTGTTGCACCTTCGGCCGCTCGGACACGTCACCAACGCAGTTACTTTACCGGTTGGCGGGCCCAAGCCCCAAAACGCTAGAGATCGACGACGTCGTTCTTGCCTGGATCGGCGCGCTCACCGGTCATCAGACCCTTGGCGATCTTGAAAGCCGAGACGATCTTCGGGGAATCCAGGGTCCAGTATTCGGCGGTATCGGCGTCGACCTTGATCAGGGCCACCGAGTTGTCGTCCTTGCCGTTCTCGAACCACGGCTCCACCGAAGCACTCCACAGCTCGTCGATCTTGGCGCGGTCCTTGGTCAGCGACGCGGTGCCCGTGATCGATACGTAGCCCTTGCCGCTGCTGATCGACACGTTCACCTGCGGATTGGTGCGGATTTCCGCGGACTTCGGCGAGGGGTCCTCCGTGAAGAACCACAGATCGCCGTCGAACTCGGCCTTCTGCACGGCGAGCGGGCGGCTGACCAGCTGGCCCTCACCGTTGATGGTGGTCAGGATTGCGATGTCTGCATCCTTCAAAACCTTGTGTAGTTCCTTCATGCCATCCTGCTGCGAGGTCATCAAGTGCTCCTTTTAACTATGCGGCTTACCGGATTTAGTCAGCCTACGCAGTACCTCAGGTCAGCGATACCGGCTTAGCCTCCAGCGAAATCCGCTGGCACTGCCCGACGGTGTCACCGTTCGTTGCGCTGGGCGGTGAAAAAGTCCTTCAGCAACTCGGCACACTCGTCTTCGCGGATCCCGGGCACAACCTCGGTCCAATGGTTGAGCCGTCGTTCCCGCAGCACATCAAAAACCGACCCTGCCGCGCCCGCCTTGAGGTCCCATGCCCCGAACGCGACGCGCGGGACGCGTGCCAGCACCGAGGCGCCGGCGCACATGGCGCACGGCTCGAGGGTGACCACCAGGGTGCACCCGTCCAGCCGCCAGTTGCCGGTGGTCGCCGCGGCACGGCGCAAGGCCAGCACCTCGGCGTGGGCTGTCGGATCCCCGGTCGCTTCACGCTCATTCCAGCCGGTCCCCAGTACCGTGCCATCTGCGGCGACGACGACGGCGCCAATCGGCACATCCGCCGTCTCCAGGGCGCGGTGTGCAGCATCCAGTGCGAGGCCCATCCACTGGGAAAGGAGCGGGTCGGTTCCGAGGGGGTTTGGCGGCATGCCCCCAATGATACTTTTGAGCTATGCGCGTACTGGTTGTAGATCATCCCCTTGTAGCCCACAAACTCACCGTCCTCCGGGACAAGGACACGGCATCGCCGGTGTTCCGGCAGTTGACCGAGGAACTGGTGACGCTGCTCGCCTACGAGGCAACCCGCAATGTCCGGGTGGAGCCCGTCGAGATCGAAACGCCGGTGACTACCGCGATCGGGACGGGATTGGTGAAGCCCACCCCCCTCGTCGTCCCCATTCTTCGTGCTGGCCTGGGCATGCTGGAAGGCATGACCCGGTTGGTTCCCACCGCCGAGGTGGGTTTCCTGGGCATGGCCCGCAACGAGGAGACCCTCGAGGCCATCACCTACGCGGAACGGCTGCCCGACGACCTCACCGGCCGCCAGATTTTCGTCCTCGACCCGATGCTCGCCACCGGCGGCACCCTGCGCGAAGCGATCAAGTTCCTGTTCAAACGCGGCGCCGCCGATGTCACCTGCATCTGCCTCCTCGCCGCACCCGAGGGCCTTGCCGCACTGCAGGCCGAGCTCGAGGACGCCAACGTGACCATCGTGCTGGCCTCCATTGACGAGAAGCTCAACGAAAATGCCTACATTGTGCCCGGACTGGGTGACGCGGGAGACCGCCTGTACGGCGTCGTCGGCTAGTCGCGGCCTCGATCGCGGCAGCTGCGTGGGGGCGCCGCCGTCGACGTCGTCGTTGACCGATTTCGCGTTCGGTGAGCCTGTGTGCGACGGCGTTGCGCCCTGCTCCGGTGGGCAAGCTCGACTCAGGCGGTCAACCAGGGCCTGGGTGAGCGGAATGTCGCCCACCGATTTCCAGGTTGCTCACCCAGAGCGGGGAATTTGGTCCGCACCGGCGGAATCGCAGCGGGAAAAGGGCGACTGGCCGCACCCCAAACCATTGTTACTTGCGCGTAAAGGAATGTGACGTGCAATAATTTGTAACGTGTTTACCCACTCATCGGCATCTCCAGTTGCAGCATCAACCGCAGGCGCACAGCCTGCGAGTGCCACGCGCTGGTGTCGAATGCACGCGTAACGGCTTACCCACACCCCTTACGCACTCCTAGCCCAACGGCGGGCTCCATTGAAGCCATCTCGACTCGGGCATACCCCCGCATTCGTGCCGTGATGACGGCCATTCACGTAGAGGCAAGCGATATATGTCAGTAGCATCCGGATACGTCCACATCTCTCTCCGCAACGCACAGAGCCGCGCCAACCTTCAGGGCCGCTCCTACCAGTCGCGCCCCTCCTTCGTCCCCTACGGCGAGGTTCCGGCGCAGGACCAGGCCGCGTCCGGGTACCGCCCCCTCCAGGCCGTGGCTGGCCCACTGGACAGCGCCCACCCCGATACGGCGCCCACCCCGGTAGTCACCCCGAACGGAGTGCCCGGCCCCCAGTCCGTGACCGGTGATACCACCGCGCGCGGCTTCGTGCTATATGTCGCACTGGATGAGGGAATCGCTGCCACCTGCGGCACCACGTTGACCAAGCTGGCCCAGGACGTCAGGGCCTACGTTCGGTCCGTCGTCCCAGAGGCCCAAAGCCACGCTGCTGTGGCGCTGGCACCCGCCGACGCCGTGGGAAGCGATATCGACGTCGTCCGGCAGGCTCTTGGCGACCCCACAGTTACCCGGCGCGTCCCCGCTCAGGCGGCCCAGCCTGCCGCACCGCGACCCACGGGTGTCCTTATCGACCTGTCCCGGCGAGAGGTTCACCTCGACGGCGACACGCTCAACCTCACTTTCAAGGAGTTCGAACTCCTCAACTACCTGGTCGAAAACGCGACCCGGACAGTTGGCCGTGAGGAACTTCTCAGTGGGTTGTGGCGCAATGCCGAAGAGGTGCCCAACGAGCGCACCATCGACGTCCACATTCGCCGTCTTCGCTCCAAGCTGGGGCGGCTCGCGAACACCGTCCGAACGGTCAGGGGGCAGGGCTACCGGTTCTACGAGCACCCTGAAGTCATCGTCTGGGCCGCCCCCGAATACTCCATCTAGTCGGGTCAGCGCCTAATCGCCGCCGCCAGCCGATAGCAAAACCGCCACCAGGGGTACCAAACCGCAGCGGCAAGTGCTAACCTGTGGCAATCTCATCATCGGGGTGACTGTTGGGAGTCAGTCGCCCTCAAGATGAGATGGGCCGGGTAACCAGTGGCTGCAGAAGCGGAAGACTATACGATTCCCTGCGCCCTGGCGGGTGTTCGGGATGGTGTGTGACGAGGCGGTAGTAGTTGCCAGTTCCCATTTCCACACTCGCCACATTGGGGATAGGTATGACTGGGGACAGAACCCGCGGCCAGTTGCTTTCGCAACTGGAGGTGCTGCTTCGTCGCGGAGTGTCGGTGGTCGTCGAAGGCCAATTCGGTTCCGGAAAAACGGAGTCCCTGAAGATCGCTGCCCGGTCGCTTGAGTCCGACCGAACCATTGTGCGCCTCCGCGGAACCCCCCGAGGCACCAAGACCGCATACCTGGCGCTCGCAGACCTGGTCAGGGTCCGTCCAGGCACGGTCCCACACCCGGCCGTGATGTTCGCCCAGCTCGCCCAGCGGCTGAGGAAGCTGGCCGTTGAACGCCCGGTGATCCTCCTGATCGACAATTTCGATTTCCTCGACCCGCAGAGCAGGGCCATGTGCACCATGCTGCTGGAAATGCCCTCGGTAACCCTCCTGGTCTCCTGCAACCGGGTCGAGGACACCCCCGAACTTCGCGCGGCCGTCAACAGCCGCACCATGGAAGCCCTCACCCTTTCCTCGCTATCGGTTGCCGAGGGTAGGGAGGTTATCGAGCGCTTCCTCGGGGGCGAGGTCTCGACTTCGGTTGTTAACTCGCTGCACGCCCATTCCAGAGGCAATGCAAGGATTCTGACCATGCTCGCCGCGCATGGTCGCGAGAACGGCAACATTGCACACGTCGACGGACTCTGGCGCACCACCGCCCACTACGCCGAGCCCTTCACCAGTAGCTCATTGCGCAGCGGCCTGGCGGTGCTGCAATCGCGGCTGAACGCCGATGAACGCGCCGCATTGGAAGTACTTGCTGCGGCCGGATCAGTCCACATTGATGTGCTGGCACGCCACTGCGATATGCGGGCACTCGAACACCTGCAGCGCGAAGGCATGGTGGACGCCCGCGACGGCGGAAACACCTACTGGCTGCATAGCAAAGGGCTGGCCCACATTCTGCGGCAGACTCTGGGGGACGCCAGAAGCCGTCAGATCTGGACCGAAATCGTGGAGCCCGGGATGGCCCTCCGAGGGGTACGCCCACCGGGCGCGAACATTGTTTGGGCGCTCCAACGCGGAATCGAGGTCAATGACACGGCCCTCCTGAACGCCGCCGACGACGCGATGCGCGCCTATTCCCCCCGCATCGCCCTCGATCTGGTTTCCGCCGTGAAACGGAAGACTGAACTCTCGGCCCGGGTGCAAGCGGAAGCCCACTGGTTCCTCGGGCAGGTGGAGGAGGGCCGGCGTGCCCTGGATGGTCAGGCCGACGCGCCGGAGGCGTCGACCGCACCGGCCGTCGATGACGCGGCAATCAGCCAACTGGTCCGGTCTGTCTTCGCGGCCGATGATGTGGCCTGGGATGAGGACCCGGAGCAGCTGACCGAGGACCCGCTGCGGCAGCTGCTGATTCACCGGCGGACCGGCAACTACCCCGCCCTGTTGTACGTCTTCCGCGCGAACAGTTTTCCTTCGGGTTCGGACGCCCGCTACCTGGTCACAATGCTGGCCGCGGAGGCCTATGCCGCGTGTGGAGACTCGGCGCGGGCACGACTCATGACCATCGAATGCGGGCTCGTGGCTGGGAGCGTCCGGTCCGCCGTCGTGCGTGAACTTGGTGAAACCGCCCACTACCGGGTGCTGTTCCTCAACGGCGAGTGGCGGGTGCTCACTGACATGCTCTCCCAGCACGTACTGCGACGGCCAGGCCGCTTGTTGTTTGGCGAACAGTCGACCCTGTCGCTCCCACGCCTGATCTCCCGAGAGTCGCGGGACGGCGTCATCGCCGGAGATCGTAGTGCGGCGCGTCCCGCTGACCTGTTCGCCTGGTTTATCCAACGGTCGGCGGACCTGTTCGCCCTGCAAGGCTCAGGCCGTTCACCGGCCACCGGGTTGCAGGAATTGGCGGGGGACAGGAAGCTCACCGGCCTGTTTGGGCTGCAGCTGTTCGCGCTGGGTTCCCTGGTGCTCTTGCAGGGGGAAGGCGACACGGAGGCTGCCCTCGCTGACCATTTCAACGAACTGGACCTCAAGCGCCTCGAACGGTGCGCCCGAAACACGTCGGGCCCACTGGCTCGGCAGTTGGGGCTCCTCGCCGAAGGTCTGCTGGCCGGCGATCCAGCTACCCTCGTCCGGGCAGCGCAGGTCGCCGCCCGCCACGGAAACGTCGGACTGTCGGCCGTGGCCGCCACTCTCGCCTCGCGGGCTGCTGGCAGGATCAAACAACCCGAGGTCCAGCGGGCTGCGCAGGTACTGGTGCCTGGTTCGGATTCCCGCCCCACCATGCCTGAGGACACCTCGATGCTGACCCGCCGAGAGCGTCAGGTGGTTGATCTCGCTATGTCCCGCAGCAAGAACTCGGAGATCGCCGCAGTCCTTGGCATTTCACCGCGGACAGCCGAACGCCACCTTCAAAACGCCTACCGCAAACTGGGTGTCTCCACCCGCGAGCAGTTGCGGCTC
>NZ_ASZW01000014.1:0-6892 GCF_000468215.1 Arthrobacter sp. CAL618
GGGCGGTGCGTGAAGAGGGTGTCCCCCGCCGGCAAGCTGACACGGAGCATCCTCGACGAGGTACTCCACGCCGCGGGACGGGAACTCGTCACCGCCCGCTCTGGGGGGCTGCTCCTCACGACGTCGACGGTTTTCGGCGGGGACTTCCTCCTCACGCGCGTTCTTGCGTCCGCCGATCCCTTTTATACGGTCAGTGTGCAGGGAACGGAGTCGTTTTCGGATGTTCCGTACGCGCCGCTGGCACCCTTGCTCCAGGATTCTCCGGACATCGACTTCGAGTCGGAGCTGGACGTCCTCTCCGCGGTTCGCGATCGGATCCAGCGACTGACTGGGGGGCGGAGCTGTGTTGTGGTGGTGCGTGGACCGGAGCATCTCGATTCGGCGAGTATCGCCCTGTTGACTAGGCTCGCCGAGTCGCCCTCGGTCGGCTTGCTGATCCGGAGCGGCCCCCGCAGCAAGCTACCGCTGGACCTGGAACTCGTCCTTGCTGACGGTTTTATCGAGGAGGTTCACATCCCGGTGCTGACCGCCGCCGACGTCAGGGAGTACTTCGATTCCATCCTGGGAGCCACCCTCCCGATGTTGTCCAGCACCCTGGTCTGCGACGTCATCGGTGGGAGTCCGGTCCTGCTGGAAATGGTGACCCGGGACGGCGAACTGAAGGACCTGATCCAACTGCGCGACGGCGTCTGGATCCTGCCGCGTGAACTCAGCCTGACCGACCGGATGGCCGAGCGCATTTTCAGCCTGATCGCCGATTATGCTCCGGAGGAGACCGACGTTCTCCTGACTGTTGCGCTCGCCCACCAGATACCGGTCGAGGTGGCGGTCCACTTTTGGGGGGTGGACCCGGTCAACGCCTTGTTGCTGGAGGGTGCGCTCTCCAGGGAAGAAGATGCCGGGACGATCTGGCTGCGCGCGGCGCCGCCCATCCTCGGCGCAGCTATCCGGCACCAGGTTGAACCTTTCCGGTCCCGACGGCTCTGGGAGAACGTCCACGAGCACCTCACCGACCTCACGAACACCCCGGGCATCATCCACCGGGTGCTGTGGAAACTGTCAGTCGGGGTCACCGTCGACGACCATGAGGTGCTGACCGCTGCCACGATGGCGAACCGCCTCGACCAGCCAGACACGGCGGAACTCCTGCTCCGCCGGCTACCGTCCGATGTTGCAGCGGACCACTCCGGCGTCTTTGCAGCTGCAGAGGTGCAGCGTGCACGCACCGAGTTCTATAACGGCCGAACCGACCTCGCCCTGGCGCGCCTCCGACGGCTCGTTCTCAGCGATCCCGGATCCGAGGTCCTGATCTCGGTGATCCACTTCATCTTTCAAATTAATCTCGCCACGGGGTTGGGAGCATCCGCACTCTCCGAGGCGATCCGGCGTCACACAGCGACTGGCCCGGCGGGCAAGGCCTACGAAAGCACCCTGATCGTGCGGCTGGGCCGCGAGCTGCAGCAGCTCACCGCCGGAATCATCCCCAAGAACCCGGTGGTCGAAGCAACCGGGGTGCCGCAGGATCCCCGGGAAGCGCTTTGCTGGCATCTCGTCTCGGGTGAGCTGCTCTACCGGCGCGGCGACCTCCTGGGCGCAGCAGCAGAACTGGACCTCGCGCTGGACCTGGTGCTCGATCATGAGCACCTGCGCAACCATGGCGGATACATCGTGACCCGGCTGATGTTCCTGCTGGCCGGAGGCGGCTTCTGGGACGAGCTGGCGGCACTCCAAACCAAGGTGACGGCCCGCCGGGCTCCCTGGATCAAGCGGTTCACCGGGTTTTGGGAGCTGGTTGAGGGGCTGACAGCGCTCCGGAGGGGACGGCCCCTGACCGCACTCGCGCACTTCAGGACAGCTGTTGTGGTTCTCCGGGCACGCGACATCAAGCAGTTCAGGCCCCTCGCCGCCGCGCTTGCTACCTATACGGCGTGGCTTATCGGCGATCCGAGTCTGAGCGATTTCGTGGGGGAGTACCGGAGGCTTACCCACCTCGGACCGCCGGAACGCCGGATGCTCGCCGAAGCCTACATGGCCGTGGTGGGTGAGGCTCCGGCCAGCGCCTCAACGCGTCAGCGCGGACTGATCCCGGTTGAGGCAGCAAATCCGCAGATTCGCGCCGAGCTGAGTGTCCTGCGGGTGCAGATCGGCGCCGATGACGCCGTCGACGTCGCCATCGAACGTACCGCTGGACTTTCTGATCCGCGCGCCCAAAGCCTTCACACAGTGCTGACCGCGCTCGCCTCCGGAAGCGTGAGCGAGCTGGTTGACGCAGCAGAGTTTTGCCTCGACCGGGGGCAGGACCTGTTGGTTCCGGTCTGTCTGGGGGTCCTGCTGACCCAGTCGCCGGGATCGAACAGCAAGGTGGTGCGTAGTGCCTCGAAGCTGCTCGCTCGGCTCGACCCCGAACTTCAGCGGCTACACCCCCAGCTGGCGTCGCTGCGTCACGCCACCCGCCTCACCTCGCGTGAGGCAACCATCGCCGCTGACGTCGCTGCCGGGAAGACCGCCAAGCAGATCGCCAAGCAATACGGAGTGTCGATCAGGACGGTCGACGGGCACGTGGAAAGCGTCCTCACAAAGCTGGGATTGTCGTCCCGGAAGGACATCGGAAAGCGTTCACCGTAGCGGCGGATCCAGAAAAGGAAAAAACTACGTAGCGTCTTCGAAAAGTCGGGTAGTACCTGCGTAGTGATGGTAAGCGGTTCGCAGCCTATGTTGATTACAGGGAAGAAATTCCCAGGTCGGTGCAGACACCAGCACTGAAGCTTAGAGCCGGAGGCGGCGGAGGGACTCCCCAACGAACCTCGCCGCCTCTGCCTCCGCCAGTGTGGAGGGCAGCATCGACCGAAGCGGAACACCGACCGCTGACCCACAGATCGGAGCGGTTTCCCGGGGCGAGAGCCGGGAAGCCGCTCTTTCTGTTGGATCCCTGGAAGTGGCGATCCGAGGTGCGTCACCCTGGCGGGGAAACACCATAGACTTCAGGCCATGGCATCTCACCACCTCAAACGGCTCATGCTGCTGCGGCACGCCAAATCGGACTGGCCGCGCAACGTCGAAGACTTTGAGCGTCCGCTCAGCACCCGCGGGCACCGTGATGCACCGTTGCCCGGGCTCTGGATGGTGGAAAACGACTCCGTCCCGGACCTTATTCTGTGCTCGTCCGCCCTGCGCACGCGGCAGACCTGCACCTGGGTCTGTAAGGAGCTCGGTGATAAGGCGCCGACCCCCAAACTTGAGGACCGGCTGTACTCGGCGTCTGCGGCAGCGATCCTGGCGTTGATCAACCACGTTCCCGAGACGGTCACCAGCCTTCTGGTGATCAGCCATCTGCCCGGAGTCCAGGAACTCGCCATGCGGCTGGCCTCGGTGGATTCGGACGAGGAAGCGGTGATGGACATGGCGACCCACTACCCGACGTCGGGCCTGTCAGTCCTGCAGCACGACCGACGCTGGGCGGAGCTGGATGGCCGGGACGCCGTGATGACCAACTTCGTGGTGCAGCGGGCCTAGAGGCCGTACTTCTCCAGCAGGCGTAGCCAGACTTCGCTGATGGTCGGGTAGGCCGGCACAGCGTGCCACAACCGGTCCAGTGGGACTTCCCCAGCGATCGCAATGGTCGCGGCATGCAGTAATTCAGCGACGTCCGGGCCGGCGAAGGTCATCCCGACCAGGACTTTACGATCCTCGTCCACCACCATCTGCGCCCACCCCTGATAGTTGTCGGCGTGGAGCGCGGACCCGGCCACCGCAATCTCCAGCGATGTCTCGCTGACGTTGAGGCCCGCGTCCTGCGCCTGCTCCAGGGTTCGCCCCGCCATCGCGATTTCGGGGTCCGTGAAGACCACCTGCGGGACGGCGTACTGATCAGCGGAGGCGGCGTAGGCGCTCCAGTCCTCGACGGCGTCCTTGAGGGTGCCAGCCGCACGGGCGGCGATCGCCGAACCGGTGATCCTTGCCTCGTATTTACCCTGGTGGGTCAGCAGGACCTTGCCCGCGGCGTCGCCGACGGCATACAGCCAGTCGACCCCCTGTACCCGGCCCGACGGGTCGATGACGAGCTTCTTCGGGTCAAGACCGAAATCCTCCAGGCCGAGGCCGGCCAGGGCAGGGGACCGACCGGTGGATACCAGTAGCTTCTCGGCGGTCACTGTCTCGCCACCTTCAAGGTGTACGGTCACCGAGCCGTTGTCCTGCTGCCTCACCGATTCGGTTGCAGTGTCAGTCCTGATGTCGATGCCGTCACTCTCAAGCCCCAGACGCACCAGTTTGCTGGCCGGGGCGGGGTAATTGGAGAGGAGGCCGCTGCGGGCAATAATCGTCACCGCCGAGCCGAGCCGGGCGAAGGCTTGTGCCAGTTCGGTGCCCGCGACACCGCCACCAAGGACGGCGAGGGACGTGGGGATCCGGGGTGTCGAGGTGGCTTCGCGGGTTCCCCAGAACTCAACCGTGTCCAGACCGTCGACCGGTGGGATGGTGGGCGTGGAGCCGGTCGCCAATACCACTGCAACCCGGGCGGCCAGGGGGGTGACGTCGTCGTCGTGATGCACCTCGACCGAACGCTCACCCGTGAGGCGTGCTGTGCCGCGGACCAGGGTGATTCCGCTGTCCTTCACCCAGTCGGCCTGCGACGAATCGTCCCAGTTGGATGTGAATTTGGTGCGACGATCCAGCACCTGCCCTGTGTCGAGGGAGCCGGTGACTGCTTCCCGGGAGCCGGCCACCGCCGAGGCGGCCTTTAGCGCCGTGCCGGGGCGCAGTAAGGCCTTGGACGGCATGCAGGCCCAGTAGGAGCATTCGCCGCCGACCAACTCAGCCTCGACCAGCGCCGCTGAGAGTCCCGCCCGCACCACGCGATCAGCCACATTCTCGCCGACAGCGCCAGCACCGATCACAATTACGTCAAAATCCCTGGAGTCGTTCATGCCTTGAGCTTTTCACTGCCGGTGCGCCGGGGCAACCTTTGCCTGGCAGTTATCCAAAAGCCGGCACGCAAAAGCCTGGGCAAAAGAAAACACCCCCGGCCGAAGCCAGGGGCGTTTTCTTTTTTGCTGGTGAAGCACTGTGCGCGCGAAGGGACTCGAACCCCCAACCTCCTGATCCGTAGTCAGGTGCTCTATCCATTGAGCTACGCACGCAATCTGGTCAACTTCGGCGATATGTTCAACGCATTCCTGCGTCAGTCACGCCGTTCTTGACCTTGGATAACTTTACAGCTATTGCTGAGTTACGCCTAATTCGGGGGGAAGGTAGAAGCTTTTGGGCCAGCCACCGCGACATGCGCGACCGCTCGGACTAGACCGGTCTACGTGACCTTAATCACATTGCGGGGTATTGACAGCATCTCAACACCGTGGATTCTAGGGAAATACCGTCGCAAACCCCATCCCGAGCCCGTTGATGGTGCAAGGGCTGGGAGTGACATGGACCATAGCATCGTTACACCACCCACCCAACGAAGGGACATGTTATGGGCGATCCTTTGCGCCAACTGGTTGAAGACAAGAACCTGAAGGCAACCGATCAGAGCGGCATGCCCGTAGTGCACGTCGGCGGGTTGCAAACCCCGGCACCGACCACACACCCAGCTTTAGTCGCGTGGGTGCAGGAGGTTGCCGACATGGTTCAGCCTGACCGGGTGTATTGGGTCGACGGTTCCGAGGCCGAAAACAAGGCGCTGACCGACGAGCTGGTGGACGCCGGAACCCTGCGTCGGCTTAACCCTGAAACGTTCCCCAACTCGTTTGCGGCCTTTTCGGACCCCGCGGATGTGGCTCGTGTGGAGGAGCAGACCTTCATCTGCTCCGAAAACGAGCGCGACGCTGGGTTCACCAATAACTGGATGGACCCCAGTCAGATGAAGGAGAAGCTGCGAGGCCTCTTCACCGGATCGATGCGCGGGCGCACCATGTACGTGATCCCTTTTGTAATGGGTCACCTCGATGCGGTGAATCCCAAATTCGGCGTTGAAATCACTGATAGCGCTTACGTAGTCACCTCGATGCGCATCATGGCGAACATCGGCACCGAGGTGCTGGAGCGGATGACCGAGCTCAACGCCGAGTACGTGCCGGCGCTGCACTCCCTGGGTGCGCCCCTCGCCGATGGTGAGGCTGACGTTCCCTGGCCCTGCAACTCGGAAAAGTGGATTGTCCATTTCCCGGAAGAGCGCTCAATCTGGTCGTTTGGATCCGGTTACGGCGGCAACGCCCTGCTGGGCAAGAAGTGCTATGCCCTGCGGATCGCCTCGGTGATGGCCCGTGATGAGGGCTGGCTGGCTGAGCACATGCTCATCCTCAAGCTCACGTCACCGGAGAACAAGACCTACTACGTCTCCGCAGCGTTCCCCTCGGCCTGCGGTAAGACCAACCTCGCCCTGCTCGACCCAACTATCGAAGGGTGGAAGGTCGAGACGCTGGGCGATGACATCACCTGGATGCGGTTCGGTGATGAGGGTGAGCTGCGTGCGATCAACCCCGAAGCCGGATTGTTCGGTGTGGCACCGGGTACGGGCTGGCTGACCAATCCGAACGCGATGCGCGCCATCGCCAAGGGTAATTCAGTCTTCACCAACGTTGCGCTGACTGACGATGGCGGAGTCTGGTGGGAAGGAATGACCGCTGAGGTGCCCGAGCACCTGACCGACTGGCAGGGGAACGACTGGACGCCGTCGTCGGACAAGACGGCGGCCCACCCGAATGCGCGGTTCTGCACGCCGATCGACCAGATCGACATGCTTGCCGACGAGTTCAACGACCCCAATGGCGTCGAGATCTCGGCCATCCTGTTTGGCGGCCGCAGGAAAACCACGGTGCCGCTGGTTACCCAGTCGCGCGACTGGGCCAACGGAATCTTTATGGGGTCAACCCTGTCGTCCGAGACGACGGCCGCC
>NZ_ASZW01000014.1:6900-14340 GCF_000468215.1 Arthrobacter sp. CAL618
CCGCTGGCGAGGTGGGTCGAGTTCGCCGCGATCCGATGGCGATGCTTCCGTTTATCGGGTACGACGCCGGTGACTACCTACGCCACTGGATCACCCTGAGCAGCAAGGCAGATCAGGAGCGACTGCCGAAAATCTTCCTGGTGAACTGGTTCCGGCGGACCGCCGACGGAGGCTTCGCCTGGCCGGGCTTCGGCGAGAATTCGCGGGTGATGAAATGGGTGATCGAACGGCTCGAGGGTACCGCCGATGCCGTCGAGACGCCCATTGGCTATGTGCCGACCGGCGCATCACTTGACCTCACGGGGCTGGATATGACGCCAGAAGAGGTGGACGCCGCGGTGCGGGTGGATCCCGAGGAGTGGGCGGCCGAGCTGCAGGGTATCGAGGAGTGGTACTCGCGGTTCGGGGAGTCACTGCCGTCCGAGCTGGAGGATCAGCTGAAGGGCCTCAAGGAGCGATTCGGGGTCTAACTTTGGTAGACCATGCACCTAGTAGACAAGTCGACTAGGTGCATGGTCATACTTTTGTATGATCCTTTCTCACGTCATTCTGGGCCTGCTCGCCGTTGCCCCAATGACGGGCTATGACCTAAAAAAACGATTCGACACGAGTGTCAACCATTTCTGGTCTGCCGACAAAGCGCAGATCTACCGCACCCTGAGCAGGCTGGTCACCGACGGCCTTGCTGAGGTGAAGATCGTGCGGCAGATTGGCCTGCCGGACCGTCAGGAGCACCACATCACCGAGGCCGGTAGAGCCACACTCGGCGAGTGGCTCGTATCTGCACCCGACGCCCACCGGGAACGGGACCCCTTTCTGGCCCGGATCTTTTTTTCGGGCACGCTTCAGCGAAGCGAGATTCTTGCGTTGACTGCGCAACGCAGAATGACCGCGGAGTCGTTGCTGAATGAGTTGTTGGCTCAGCTGGCACCAGGCGAGAGCGCCCCACAGACCCGGGCGGAGTACATGAGATTCGCAACGCTCCGGAACGGTATCAGTCATGTCCGCGCCGAGCTGGAATGGCTGGACGAAGTCGAAAAGGATTTGCCATGACGGCGCTCCAGTTCCCGGTCCTCCACCCGGCGCGAGGCAACGCCTCCGCGTCAGTCGTTTTTCTGCATGGCGGGAACGTCGCGAACTGGATGTGGCAACCTCAAGTCGAAGCGTTCAATGACTATCAGGTCATCACCCCGGACCTCCCCGGCTTCGGCGCCCGAACTGGCGAGCGGTGGATAAGCCTGGATCACGCTGCGGACGAGGTGGCTGAGTTGATCAGGGCAAAAGCCGACGGTCCAGTGCATCTGGTGGGGCTTTCCCTTGGAGGTATAGTGGCGCTCCGTCTGTTGGCGAGGCATCCACGCCTGGTAACCAGCTCGCTGGTCAGTGGGGTGCCAGCTCTCGGCGTCGACGGCGTCACGGGCGCCCTGGCCCGAGTGCAGCTTCGATGTTGGGACTATAAATGGTTCTGGCAGTTGCAGGCGCGGGCTTTCAGGCTCCCGGCGGATAGCTATGGCGTGTTTGTGGAACACGGCCTGAGGATGCAGAGCGCCAACGCTCATCGGATGCTGGGTGAAGTGTTCGCAGGCGGCCTGCCGCCCGGGTTGGTTGAGTACCGCGGGCGGCTGCTGGCGCTCGCCGGCGGCAAGGAACCCCGGGCCATATGCGATGCGCTGAAGGTGATCGCCCGGACCGTTCCCCACGGCGTGGCTGCGGTTGTCCCGGGAATGCACCATGTCTGGAATGTCGAGGACCCTCCTCTATTCAATGAGGTCGTGCGTCAGTGGATCAACGGGTCGGTGCACGCTGGCCTTAACGTCCCGGACACGACCGCCCGGTAGGCCCTTCTACTGCCGGACCTGCCCCAAGACCTCGTCGGTCAGGGTCCCGAGAATCTGCGGGTCGATCGCTTCGGCATTCAGGCGCAGGTAAGGCTCCGTGTTCGAGGCGCGGAGGTTGAACCACCAGGACCCGTCATCAGCCGTGAAGGTGAGCCCGTCGAGCTCGTCAACGGTGACACCATCGTTGCCAAACTCCTCGCGGACGCGGGCAACAGCGGCCGGGACGTCATCCAGGCGCGAGTTGATCTCGCCGGAGGAAAAGTACGGCTCGTACTCGCGGCCGAGGTCGGAGAGGGGGCCGGGCTGCTCGCCCAGCGCCGCGAGGACATGCATGGCAGCCAACATCCCGGTATCAGCGTTCCAGAAGTCCTTGAAGTAGTAGTGGGCTGAGTGCTCTCCGCCGAAAACGGCGCCCTCCTCGGCCATCACTGCCTTGATGAACGAGTGTCCCACCCGGGTGCGGACCGGCCGTCCACCCAGCCGTTCGATCAGCTCGGGCACGGCCCGGGACGTAATGAGGTTATGGATGACGACCGGGGCGCTCACGCCGGCGGCCTGGGCGCGCACTATTTCTCGGCGTGCCACCATCGCGGTGACGGCACTCGGCGACACCGGATTCCCAAGTTCGTCAATGACGAAGCAGCGGTCGGCGTCGCCGTCGAACGCAATCCCGATGTCCGCCTGATTGCTGAGCACTGCTGCCTGCAGGTCCAGGAGGTTCGCCGGTTCCAGTGGGTTGGCCGGGTGGTTTGGGAACGACCCGTCGAGCTCGAAGTACAGGGGGACGATGTCGAGGGGGAGGTTCGGAAGCAGCGCATCACCCAGGACGGCGGGAGTGGTCAGCCCGCCCATGCCGTTGCCGGCGTCGACGACCACCTTCAGCGGGCGCGATCCTGACAGATCCACGAGGGAGCGCAGGTATTCGGCGTACCCGCGAAGCACGTCGCGGACCCCGATGGTGCCGGTTCGTTCCGCCGCGGGGATGTCACCGGTGTTCAGGTATCGCTCGGCGAGAGCCTGAATCTCTACCAGCCCCGTCTCGGAGGAGACGGGTACTGCGCCGGGACGGCACATCTTCATCCCGTTGTACTCAGCCGGATTATGGCTGGCGGTAAAGGTGACTCCCGCAGCGTCGAGGGTGCCACTGGCGTAATAGAGTTCGTCGGTCGAAATGAGGTCGAGGAGGACGACGTCGGCTCCGCGCCGGGTGGCGCCCTTTGCGAAGGCGTTACTGAACTCCGGTGAGGACGGCCGCATATCGCCGCCAACCAGGACAGTGCCGCCAGCGAGATCGAGTACGTCAACGAACGCAGCGCCTACCGCCTCGACAATTTCGGAGGTGATGCTCTCGCCGACGATGCCGCGCACGTCATAGGCCTTGAAGGACGCTGAAAGGTCAAAGGATTTAGTCACGGACAGAGTCTAACCGCTGGCTCCCTCCGGACAAGGGCTGTGGAGGCCAGGTCAAAGGGGTTTCCCACAACCGCAGTCCCCGCAGGCACGGCTGTCAGCGGGGACTGCGATACTAGGCTCATGGTCGACACCACCACACTTCATGATCAGGCAGCGGTTATTCTGCGGACCCTCGTTGGACGAGAGGACGCCGAGTTCCACGACGGCCAGTTCGAGGCGATCGAGGCCCTGGTGGACGGTGGCCGCAGGGCCCTCGTGGTCCAGCGCACGGGGTGGGGGAAGTCGGCCGTCTACCTCGTCGCGAGCCTGCTCCTGCGCGCCCGGGGGGCGGGACCAACGCTGATTGTGTCCCCACTGCTCGCGCTGATGCGGGACCAGGTCGCGGCTGCGGCGCGTGCCGGGGTGCGTGCCGAAGCGATCAACTCGGCCAACCAGACGGACTGGCAGGAGATCACCGACAAACTCGACAACAACTCGGTCGACGTTCTTCTGGTGTCACCGGAGCGGCTGAATAACCCGGCGTTCCGGGAACGCCACCTGCCCGAATTGATCCGACGCACCGGGCTCCTGGTCATCGACGAGGCACACTGCATCTCCGACTGGGGGCATGATTTCCGCCCCGACTACCGCAGGTTGCGTGACCTGATCACCCAATTGCCGGCGGGTGTGCCAGTTCTGGCGACGACGGCGACCGCCAACTCGAGGGTAGTCAGCGACGTCGAGGAACAGCTGGGGACTGACGGCACCGAAGTATTCACCCTGCGAGGCAAGCTTGCCCGCGATTCTCTGAGGCTGGGAGTCCTCCGGCTACCGAGCCCCCGGTCTCGCCTCGCGTGGCTGTTGACCCACCTTGATGACCTCCCGGGCAGCGGGATCATCTATGCACTGACCGTTTCGGCCGCCGAGGACACGGCACACCTGTTGCGGGCGAACGGCCATCAGGTCCTGGCGTATACCGGCCGGACCGACCCGGCCGAACGGGAGTCGGCTGAGGCCGCGTTGAAGAACAATGAGGTCAAGGCCCTGATTGCGACCAGCGCACTGGGGATGGGGTTCGACAAGCCGGACCTCGGATTCGTGGTCCACCTGGGGGCGCCCTCATCACCGGTGGCCTACTACCAGCAGGTGGGGCGTGCGGGCCGTGGCACCCCCAACGCCGACGTCCTGCTCCTGCCGGGCACTGAGGACCGCGAAATCTGGGAGTACTTCGCCACGTCCTCGATGCCATCGGAGGAGAAGGCAACCCGGGTGCTCGAGGCACTGCAGCCCGGCGCGGTCCTTTCCACGCCGGCTTTGGAAGCCCGGGTGAATCTTAAACGCACCCCTCTGGAACTGCTGTTGAAGGTCCTTGACGTGGACGGCGCGGTCCGGAAGGTACAGGGCGGCTGGGAAAGTACCGGCGCGCAGTGGGTCTACGACAGCGAACGGTATGGGCGGATCGCCAAGGCGCGGATCGCCGAACAGAAGTCCATGTTGGACTATGAGAACACCACACAGTGCCGGATGGAGTACCTTGCGGCAGCACTCGATGATCCGACAGCTGCGCCGTGTGGGCGGTGTGACAACTGTGCGGGCGCGTGGTTCTCGGATGAAGTGGCGCATGATGCCTCAGACAGCGCCCAGAAGGCGCTCAGCAGGGTGGGCGTCGAACTTGACCCGCGGGGTCAATGGCCCAGCGGGATGGACAAGCTGTCGGTCCCGGTCAAGGGACGGATTCCGGCTGGCCAGGCCAACGCGGAGGGCCGGGCGCTGGCCCGACTGACAGATCTAGGGTGGGGGAGTCGGCTGCGAGAACTGCTGGCTGACACGGCCGAAGATCAGCCGCTGGGCCCGCTGGCCATCGAAGCCTGCGTCTCGGTGCTCGCACAGTGGGGCTGGGAGACGCGCCCCGTGGCCGTGGTCAGTGTGCCGTCGCGTCGTCGACCGTTGCTGGTCCAGTCGCTGGCCGAGAGTCTCGCCAAGGTGGGCCGTATCCCGTATCTCGGTGCCCTGCAGACACCGCACGGCTGGCCCAGCGGGGCTCCGGGCGGCAACAGCGCATTCCGGCTTGCAGCAGTTTGGGATCGTTTCGCAGTCCCCGAGGAGGGGCGAGACTGGTTTGCCGCGAACCCGGGCCCGGTCCTGCTCGTGGACGATCTTGCAGACAGCCGGTGGACCATTACCGTCGCCGGTAAGGCGTTGCGGGACGCCGGCGCCCAGGAAGTGCTGCCGTTTGTCCTCGCCCTGAAGGCCTGACCCCGCCGGGGCACTCCAGCACAGGGCTGACCCGGCCGGGGCATTCCCGCACGGGGCCCGGGCAAAAGAAAGCACCCCCAACCGAGGCCGGGGGTGCTTTCTGAAAAACGCGGAGACGGGGGGATTTGAACCCCCGGTAGGCTTTAGGCCCACACTTCATTAGCAGTGAAGCCCATTCGGCCGCTCTGGCACGTCTCCAGCGGCTATTACTAGCCACCCAAGGCTACCTGTAAGACGCGGGCAAGAGCAAAACCGCCGGCAGCTATAGGCCGCCGGTCAGCGCCTTCCACAAAAACTCCTGCGACATTACGTGCATGCGGGCCGCTTGCCGGTTATCCGATGCGCCGGCATGGCCACCCTCCAGCGCTTCGTGGAACCACACATTGTCGATCGACAGAGCCTTCATCCGGGCCGCCATTTTCCGTGCCTGCACCGGCCCAACCCGGTCATCGCTCGTCGCCGTCCAGATCAGGGTGCGCGGATAGTCGACCCCCGACCGTAGCTGGTGGTACGGGGAAAAGGTCTGGACGTACTCCCACTCCTCGGGCTTATCGGGGTCACCGTATTCGGCGATCCAGGAGTAGCCCGCCGACAGCTTCGTGTAACGACGCATGTCCAGCAGCGGCACACCGCAGGAGATAGCCCCGAACAGGTGTGGGTAGTGCGTGAGCATGTTCCCCACCAGCAGACCGCCGTTACTGCGTCCGGTGCAGCCGAGGAACTCTGGTCGAGTGACGCCGCGTGCCACCAGGTCCTCGGCGATCGCCGCGAAATCTTCGTAGGCCCGATGCCGGTTGGCGTGGAGGGCCGCCCGGTGCCAGGCCGGCCCGTACTCACCACCCCCGCGGATGTTCGCCAGCACGTACACCCCGTGCCTGCCGCTTTCGGTGGTCCGCTCCAACCATCCTCGTCCGATCACTCCCGAGTAGGCGGGAACCATCGCGTGCTCAAACCCGCCGTAGCCGGACAGGAGGGTGGGGTTTTCCCCGTCGAGTGCCAGCTCCGTCGACGCGACCTGAAAGTAGGGGACCCGGGTCCCATCCTTGGACACCGCGAAGTGCTGCTCAACCGTGAACTCGTTGTCATTGAAGAACGACGGCGTCGCCTTGACCTGTTCGTGCGCGCCGCCCACCGTGCCGCGCAGCAGGGTCGTCGGGGTCAGGAACCCGCTGGCCAGCAGCCAGTAGTCATTCCCGTCGACGTCGTCCTCGTCATCAACGGCGAAGGCGTCAACCGAATGCAGGGGCGGGCACGCATCAAGCACCTCCGCCCGCCAACGTTCAGAGGGTTTCAGGACACGAATCTCCGAGGACACGTCACTGAGCAGATTCACCAGCAGATAGTCCCGCGTCCAGCTCCAGGACTGCAACGACGTCTGCGCGTCGGGCTGGAACAGGACGGTCAACGATCGGTCGCCGGCCAGGAAGGAGTCAAGATCGACGCCGAGCAGAGACCCCGAGGCGAACACCGTCCCGTCCACCTCCCAATCGGTGCGCGGCCGCAGGATCAACCACTGCCGGTGCAGTGAAACGTTCACATCGTCGGGCACATCCAGTCGGACCCACTCACCGTTGTTGCGAAGGTGCGTGCGGCTCGAGTAGAAGTCGATTGTGTCAACGGCGATGTCCCGCTCGAAGCCCGGTGTCTGATCCCTCATCACCACCGCCATCATGTGGTGCTCGGGGATGTCGAAGTACAGCTCAGCGTCAGCCAGGGACTGCCCCCGCTGCAGCGTGCGCACCGTCCGCGGATAGGAACTGGTGGTCATTGACCCTGGCCCGAAGTCGGTGGCCAGATGCAGTGCATCTGGCCCGGCCCAGCTGATCCGACTTTTGGCTGCGGGAATGTCGAAGCCATCGGCGACGAAGGTCCGGGAGACGACGTCGAATTCGCGGAACCGCCGGGCGTCACCACCGTCAGGGGAAACAGCGATCAGGGCCCGCTGATACGGCTC
>NZ_ASZW01000014.1:14346-16820 GCF_000468215.1 Arthrobacter sp. CAL618
TCGCCGTCGGCGGGCCGGAGGAACATCGCCCCGCCCCACACCCATTCGACGCCTTCGTCGGCGCTGAGCCGGTCAAGGTCCAGCAGCACCTCCCACTGAGGCGATGCGGAGTTGTAGCTGTCCCAGTCGGTGCGCCGCCACAGCCCCTTCGGGTGTTCTTCATCGCGCCAGAAGTTGTAGTAGTGCCCGCCCCGTTTGGAAACCATCGGGATCCGGTCAGTGGAGTCGAGCACCTCCAGGACCCTGCGCTCCATGTCCAGAAAGTCGCCGGTGACGAGCTCTTGCTCGGTAACAGCGTTCTCGGCGTGAACCCACTGGAGGGGTGACTCACCGTAAATGTCCTCGAGCCAGAGGAACTCGTCGTGGTCGGGGATCGGACCGGAGTGCTGGTCTGTGGTGGAGGTCATATTTCCATCCTATGCACGCCTTTCCGCTGCACCCATTCCGGCACCGCCGCGCAGGTCCGGCCCCCCCCGACGCCGCCAGCCTGGTTCCTTCCCGTCCTGGCCCAGCGGATACCCTTATCGAATGCGCATGGGTCGGAGTCTTCGGGTAGCTGTGGTGGGTGCTGGCCCCCGCGGCACCTCGGTGCTGGAACGACTTATTTCCCAGTGGGAGGCCCATCCGCCCGACCAACGCCAACAGCTCGACATCCATGTCATCGACCCGGAAAGCCCCGGCCCGGGCCATGTCTGGCGGCCGGTCCAGTCCCGACTCTTCCTGATGAACACTCCGTCGCTGTTCCCCACGGTGGTGCCCGTAGGGGCTCCGGACCATGGGTTGGTCCCGTCAGTCGTGGGGTACTCGTTTGACGACTGGCGTGTCCTGGTGACGTCCGACCCGGTCCCCACGCTTTCCAATGCCGACCGCGAAGAGCTGTCGGACCTCGGAAGCTCCGGTTTCCCCAGCCGTGCCTTGTACGGCAGGTATCTGGAGTGGATCTATCAGCAGCTGGTCGACCGTTGCGGTGACGGCGCCACGATCACCCACCACGCCACCGACGCAAGGGAAATCTCCCGGGTGGCTCCCGGTTACCGTCTCCGGTTAGGCGACGATTCGGTGCTGGCAGCGGACGCAGTGGTGCTGGCGCTGGGACATGTTCCCTCGCAGCTCAGCCCCGAACAGGAGACGCTAAGGGACGGCGCCGCACGCTACAGCCTCAAATACTGGCCGCCCGCCGTCCCCGCCGACATCAACTGGGCAAAACTGCCTGCCAAAAAGCCGGTCCTGGTCCGGGGCCTGGGCCTGAACTTTTTCGACGCCATGATCCAGCTGACCGAAGGACGCGGCGGTCGGTTCACCCCCGACGAGGGTGGGAAACTGAGCTACCAACCGAGCGGCAGCGAACCGCAGATCATTGCTGCCTCCCGGCGAGGGGTGCCGTACCGGGCGAAGGCACAACTGGATAGTTACCTCCCTCGCAGCGTGACCTTGCGCTATTGCACGCTACCGGCGCTGCAAACGTTCGCCGACCAGGGAATCACACCTGGCTTCGACCACGATATCTGGCCGCTATTGCACCGTGACGTGGTGACTGCCTACTACTCCACCCTGGTGCGGGTGGCCGGCGCGGACCTGGTGGCCAACCCGGACGGATTCCTGGAGAGAGTTCACACCGCTATCGCCGTGAGCGGCCCGGAATGGACTGCTGCGCTGGACGCGGTCCTCGCCAGCGAGCTGCCCCCCGTTCACCACCTCGATGTTGAGCGGCTGTCTCACCCGTTCGCTGGGCGCAGGTTCGCCAGCGCCCAGGATTACCAGGAAGCGGTGCTTGACTACCTCGACGCCGATGTTGCCGAGTCCTTCAGGGGCGAAGATAGCCCGCTGAAGATGGCGATCGGCGCCATGAATGCTGGCCGTACTGTGATCAAACAGGTGGTCGCCGACGGCGGGCTGACCGATCAGGCCTGGCTGACCGAGCTCAGGGGATGGTTCGAACCCCTGGTGGAGGGCGTGGCCAGCGGTCCGCCAGCGATCAGGATCGCCCAACTGGCTGCCCTGGCACGAGCGGGTGTGGTGCAGTTCATCGGGCCCAACCCCCAGTTCGTTGTCGACGTCGACACCGAACGATTTGAAGCGTCGTCACCGTGGGTGGAGGGTGCCGGGGTAGCAGCGAGCTACCTGGTCGACGCGATGATGCCGCCCAACCGCGCCGCCACCACCCTGTCCCCGCTGCTGCGCCAACTACTCGGCGACGGTCTGGTCCGGCCCAAAATGATGATGGCGACCGACGGCGCGCCGGTCAGCGCGCCGGGACTGGACGTCACGCTGCCCCCTTACCGGGCAATTGACGGCTCGGGTCGCGCGCACCAGCACCTGTACGTGGTGGGTTTGCAGCTCGCTTCGGTCCAGTGGGGGACAGCAATTGCGGCCCAGGCTCACACGTCGCCTGCTGCCGGTAGCCGGACGCTCCGGGACGCCGATGACATCGCCACGGCCATCCTCGCGATCACATAGTTAACCGGAACGGCGGG
>NZ_ASZW01000014.1:16825-31000 GCF_000468215.1 Arthrobacter sp. CAL618
CCTGCCGCAGGCTCCAACCTCGTCGTCGAACCGGTTGACGAATGCTGCCATCGCGTCACGCGCCACGGGGGTGACTGGACGGTAGGTGCCGTCTCTCCAGCCCTCGGAGATCCCGGCATCCTTCAGCCAGGAGATCTCCTTCTCGAACATCGTTCCAACAGGTACGTCAGAGAACGGCGCACCCTTGGGGTTTACATAGCTCATCGCTTCCGCATCGAGGCAAACCTCGCTGGCGAGACGCATCATGAATGCTGCCATCGCGTCCCTGTTGACCGGGGTCACCGGACGGAAGGTCCGGGTGCCGTCGGTCTCAGGCCAGCCGGTCGACAGGCCGGAGGTGTGCATCCACATGATCGCTTCGAAGTGCTCAACCCGGTCCGCTTCGTCAGCGGGGAAGGCTACGTCGCTGAACGGCGACTCCTCGGGAAGCTCGAACTCTGGTTCCCCGGCCAAGCGGTACAGGAACGCCGCCATCGCGTCGCGGTTGATGCTCGCGAGTGGACGGTACGAACGGGTTCCGTCGGCTTCCAGCCAGCCGGTGGAGAGACCGTTTTCTGCCATCCACTCGATGTGGTCCTGGTGTTCGTTGCCTTCGACGTCGGTGAACTCAGCGATTTCGACGCCAATGGGGAGGCGTACCTCGGTGCCGGAGTCGGGTGCGGTCAGGTAGAACGTCGCGCCGAGGGCGTCGGCGGGAACGGTGAACGCGATCCGTGCTGCTCCGTCAGTCACGTCGAACGTGCTGATCTCCGCTGGCTCACCGTCGCCGACGGAGTAGGACAGGACGATGCTGGTGTTGGTGGGGCTGCCCAGGGACGTTAGGTCCAGTTTGGAGACGTCGAAGCTGACCTCCTGGCCGAGAACCACGTTCGTGGGTGCGCCCTGAACCTGCACCGCGCGGCGGTCGAAGGTCGGTGAGAGCGGGCTGTTGGCTTCGATGTAGTCGAACCATGCTTCCCGGTCAACCAGACCCGAGTCCAGGGTATCGGCGCCTTCGTTGAAGACCACGAAATCGTCGCCGCCCTGGATCAGGAAGTTGAAAGTGCCAACCCGGTAGTCACGGGTTGGCTCAAGTGGCGCCCCGTCGATGGTTACCGAAGTGATCCGGGAGCCTTCGGCCGCCTGGGCATCGTAGGTGTAAGTGACATTGTCCGACAGTCCCAGATGCAGGAAGTTGGTGCGGACGCCGCCCTCGCGGGGCCACTGCTGCTCCAGCAGTTCGGCGAACTGGGCGCCGGTCAGCGTGGTGGTCGCCAGGTTGTTCAGGAAGGGCAATACCGCGTTGGCTTCAGCGACTGTGATGTCGCCGTTCTCGTCGTAGTACAGCTCGGCACGGAGCCCACCGGGGTTGGCGACGCCGATTTCGGCTCCGCCGCGCAGATCCGACTGCAGTGACGACAGCAGCGAGTCAGCGACCAGATTGCCCAGCGTGGATTCCGATCCGCGGTCATCACGCGAATCACCGGTGAACGCGGTGGTGATGTCCTCGGTGACCTTCCCGAGGACAACGCTGCCGAGCTCGTCGGCAGTCGCAATCGCTTCGTTGACGATCGTCTGGACCTCTGCCACCCGCGGGTAGTCGGCGACCAGCTCGGCGTCGTCGATCCCTGTGCGGGGTACGTTGCGGGCTTCGTACTCGACGACGTCGCCGGTGAGGGTGTCGACGGTCAGCTCGATCTGACCGATGAACTCGCCATAGGAACCTGTTTGGACGATCGGACGGGTTTCGCCGGTCTCGCCGGGAACTGGAGCGTCTGAGGCGTAGAACGAGTGGGTGTGCCCGTTAAAGATTGCGTCCACCAGTGGTGTGGTCCCATTGACGATCGCATCGAATTCGCTGCCCGGGATAACTTCGGGAAGGGCTGCCGAGTCTTCGCTCGATCCGTCAGCACCCGCATGGTACTCCGCGACGATGACGTCGGCCAGGTCGCCGTCCTCGATCTCCTGCGCCACACGGTTGACGGCCTCGACGGGATCCCCAAAGTCGATGGTCTCGATGCCGCCGGGGCTCACCAGGGTAGGTGTTTCCTGGGTGACAGCCCCGATGACAGCTACTTCGATGCCATCCACTGTGAAGACTTCGTACTCATCCAACGCCGGTTCCTGGGTGCCCTTGGTGTAGACGTTGGCGCCCAGGTAGGAGAAGTTTGCGATTGGTTCAACACGCTCGGTGAGGTCCGCGAATCCGCCGTCGAATTCGTGGTTGCCGACCGCCGAGGCGCGCAACTCCAGCGCGTTGAGCACATCGATCGTTGGAACGTCGCGCTGCGATGAGGAGGCGTACAGCGACGCCCCAATGTTGTCACCGGCCGAGATGAAGAGCGTGTTCTCCGCGCCGGCCTCAGCCCTCAACTGTTCGACGGTGCCAGCGAACTTCACCGTGTTGCGGTCGATGCGTCCGTGGAAATCGTTGATGTTGAGAAGACTGATCTCGGTGGTGACGCCGGGGGCTTTGACTTCGACGTCGGTCTGTTGCGTCGCATAGGCGGGTAGTGCGGCTATCGGGGAGGCGAGTAGCCCCACCGCTAGCGTGGCACCAAGCCCGCCCTTCCATGACGAATGTTTCATCCGCTAGTTCTCCTTGGCTTTGGCTGTTGACAGCCGCGAGTGAGTCCGCCTGTGTGTGAAACACGGGCCTGGTGGCTCGAAAAATGTGCTGAATGTGATCCAACTGACCTTTTGAGTCAAACCGAGCCAACCAGACCATGGTGAACGAGAGGTGACTAAAAGTGAAGAGCAGGGGGCCAGCCTTTAACGAAAGTTGGCCCCGGTTCGAAGCCGGGGCCAACTTTTCCAGGGCGGAACGCGACGCAGGACTTACCTGCCGCAGGATCCAAACGTGTCGTCGAACCGGTTCACGAAGGCTGCCATCGCGTCGCGGGCCACCGGGGTGACCGGGCGGTAGGTGCCGTCGCCCCAGCCCTCGGAAATCCCGGCGTCCTTCATCCAGGAGATTTCCTCCTCGAACATCATGCCCTCAGGCACGTCCGTGAACGGGGGGCCGCTGGGGTCGACATACTCGATGGCTTCCTCGTTCAGGCAGGTCTGCCCGGCGAAGCGCTTCAGGAATGCTGCCATCGCGTCCCGGTTGACCGGGGTCACCGGGCGGAAGGTCCGGGTGCCATCGGTCTCTGGCCAGCCAGTGGAAAGCCCCGATTCGTGCATCCACATGATCGCGTCGAAGTGCTCAACCCGGTCAGCTTCATCGGCGGGGAAGGCTACGTCGCTGAACGGTGATTCGTTTGGAAGTTCGAACTCAGGTTCCCCGGTCAGCCGGTAGAGGAACGCGGCCATCGCGTCGCGGTTGATGCTTGCCAACGGGCGGTAGGTCCGGGTGCCATCGGCTTCCAGCCAGCCGGTGGAGAGGCCGTTTTCTGCCATCCACTCGATGTGGTCCTGGTGTTCGTTGTCCTCAATATCGGTGAACTCAATGACTTCGTCCAGATCCAGACCGACAATTACTGGATCGTGGTCGCTGGCGCGGTACTGGTCAGCGGTGTAATAGTTCACCGGGGTGTAGTTGAACCGGCTGTACTCGAGCGCCACCGATTCGACCGCATTGATATTCCAGATGTCGACGCCGGTGACAGTTGCATCGGCTTCAGGTGAGGCGAGGATGTGATCCAGTGATCCTGACTGTCCACCAAAGACGTAGGAGTACTTCCCGGTGTCGGCGCCCTGGTTGATGTACCCGGCTTCGTAGAACACCTGCATGGGGTCTTCAGCCGTGTAGGAGTTGAAGTCACCCGTGAGGAAGACCTTATCGGTGCCAGCTTCGGCCTGCATCGTGTCGGCGAAGTCCACGAGAGCTGCTGCCTGCTTTACGCGGTCAGGGTTTGAAGCTCCCTGCCCGTCGCCCTGGTCTTCATTCTCCCCGGAACCGGAGCCCTTCGACTTGAAGTGGTTCACGATCGCAAGGAACCTCGTCGACTCGCCGCCGCCAGCGACCTGGAAGGCTTGAGCGAGCGGCTTTCGGGCGTTCGAGAACGCGACGTCGTCATCGAGGATGACTGAATCACCGACGGTCTCTACCGCGGCGGGCTTGTAAATGAAGGCGTTGCGGATGACGTCTTCGTTGGTGGGCACCTCGGCGGGGGAGGGGACGAAGTCCCAGACCCCCGGCTCAACTTCGTTCAGGGCCGTGGTCAACGAAGCGAGCGCCTCGTCACGATCCTTGCCGAAGGCCGCCGAGTTCTCGATTTCTTCCAGCGAGACCATGTCGGCGTCAAGGTTGGTCAGCGCATCAACGATCTTGGCTTCCTGGCGCTCAAGGCTTTCAGTGTTGGCAGCACCGCGAGCGTCACAGCCGCCCCGGACCGTGATGGGGTTGCCAGCGCGGTCGTTGTAGTAGGTGCACCCGGTCAGCTCATCACCGGTAGTGCTGAAGTAGTTCAACACGTTGAACGAGGCAATTTTGATGTCGCCGCCCACTTCCACGGGGGTGGCCGGCCGCTCGCCTGCGAAGGTGACTGGCTGAACTTCATCGGCATTATCAGGGGTGAGGTGTGTCACCGGCTGGAATCGCCATACGCCGAAGTCGAAGTCGACGATGACGTCGGAGACAAAGGTCGCTGACCCGTTGACCCGGACTGGATTCTCGACCGTCAGGTAGGGCAGGGCGCGGTCCATGTTCCGGACGAAGTCGATCGTGGCGCCGTCGTCGAGAGTGACTCCGCGGGCGCTGTTGTCTGCCTGAACGGCCGCGTTCTCCGGGGTGCCGGGAGGGGCAATTTCGGTGGGCTGAACCAGGGCGTCGGTGCCGAAGGCCAGATCAATTTCGCCGTAGCGGTTCAGGTCATAGTTGTCCGTAACGGTGAAGTCGCCGGTGGGCCTGACGAGCATGCTCTCGAGCACTTCACGCTCGGCGTTGGTTGCCGGCCAGGGCGTGATGAGGGACTTGACCTCCTCGGCTGGCTCGGTCAGCACGGTGGCCGCACCGGCCACTACCTCGATCTGGGTGACACCGAAGTTCTCCCCGGCCTCACCCGTAACCTCCACATGGTCACCGATCGCGACGTCGGCGACGGTGCCTGGGGAGTAAATGAAGATGCCGTCAGAGGCGGCACCCGCTTCGCCGCCGGTGCCTTCTGTCTGGATCACGTAGCCGTCAATGCCACCGGTGGGATAGGCGGCGGTAACAACGCCCCGGGTGGTGACCGTTTCACCCGCCAGCGGTGTGGCAGTTCCGGTGCCCTGAATCTCGTTGATGGGAACAACGTCGCCGGCGACCGGCGGTTCTGGCTCCGGTTCGGGTTCAAAGCTGCCCGTCTCGCCGTCAGCGTTCGTCGGTGTGACCGCCTCGCTGAGGGTGAAGTCGGCTGAGTTGTCGTCGGTGTCGACGAAGCCTGCCCGGTTCAATGACCGGGGGTCGGAGTTGCTGTCGGGTTTGGGCGCAACAGCTGTTTCGAACGTGTTCGAGGACCCGTACCCCAACAGGTCTTCGATCGCAGGGTTGCCGGTCACCGAACCGGTGGCCAGCGGATTCAGGGGCGCGGAGTCATTCGACAGGATCAGGGTGCCGCCGCCCCCGGCGAAGCTGGCGCCTATCGTCGCGTCCACCTCAGGCAGCGCGACACCGTTGTCGGCGTTGCTGGATCCGCCGACCAGGTAATGGCCATTAGCCGGAATGGTGCCGGTCAGCGGTGCAACACCGGTTGGTGCGGCGGACCCACTGGCGGACCGGTACTGCAGGGACCAGCCGCTGATGTCCACCGGCTGATCTGTGGTGTTGTGGAGTTCAACAAACTTGTTCAGATACGGGGCATTGGCGCTTCCCCCGTTCACATAGGCCTCGTTGATCACGATGCCGTTCGGTGCCGCGTAGGCGGGAAGCACGGCTACCGGCGAGGCGAGCAGCCCCATCGTTAGCGCAGCACCAAGCCCGCCCTTCCATGACGAATGTTTCATCCGCTAGTTCTCCTTGACTTTGGCTGTTGACAGCCGCGAGTGAGTCCGCCCGTGTGTGGAACACGAGCCTGATGGCTCGAAAAAAGTGCTGAATGTGATCCAGCCGACCTTTTGGGCCACGTTCGAGCCAACCAGACCATCGTGAACGAGAGGTTGCGGAAAGTGAAGGGTAAGCGAGTCAGGCATTAACGAATGTTGGCCCCGGTATGAAACCGGGGCCAACACTTTCTACGGGCGGAAGGTAAGAGATTCGAACTCTTGGTACGGGGTTACCGCACACTGGTTTTCAAGACCAGCTCCATCGGCCGCTCGGACAACCTTCCCAAGTGAGTAGTGTTTCACGTAGCTTCCAGTTCAACCAAAAAACCGTTCCAGTGGAGGACCTTTTGAGAGCAGTAGTAATCACCGAACCAGGCGCACCAGAGGTGCTCAGTGTGTCGCAGGTGGCTGCACCCCAGGCAGGGCCGGGGGAGGTGCTGATCGACGTCGTCGCCGCCGGGCTGAACCGGGCGGATGTCCAGCAGCGCAAAGGACTCTACCCTCCACCGCCGGGTGCGTCGGAGTATCCCGGGCTGGAGGTCTCGGGCAGGGTTGCCGACGCCGGTGGGTCCGGTTTTTCGGTGGGTGACGAGGTGGTGGCGCTGCTGTCCGGCGGCGGGTACGCGGAGCAGGTCGCCGTCCCTGCCGGTCAGGTCCTTCGTGCGCCGTCGGGAATGGATCTGGTAGCGGCTGCGGCACTGCCGGAGGTTGCGGCGACTGTCTACTCGAACCTGTTCCTCACCGCGCACCTTCAAGCCGGCGAGCGGGTGTTGATCCATGGGGGCGCCGGCGGAATTGGAACCATGGCCGTCCAGCTGGCGCTTGCGTTCGGGGCTATCCCGCTTGTCACTGCGGGATCGGCGGCAAAGCTCGAGGTTGCACGGGGCCTCGGCGCCGTCACCTGCATCAACTATCGGGAGCAGGACTTCGTCGCTGAAGTAGCCGCAGCCACGTCGGGTCGAGGGGTGGACGTGATTCTCGACGTCGTGGGCGCCAAGTACCTTGAGCAGAATGTTCAGGCGCTCGCCGTCGGGGGACGCCTGGTCATCATCGGTTTGCAGGGCGGCGCCAGGGCCGAGCTGAATCTTGGTGCGCTGATGACGAAGCGCGCTTCGGTGGCCGGCACCACACTGCGTGGGCGTCCAGTGGCTGAGAAGACTGCCATCATGGCGGCGGTCCGGGACCATGTCTGGCCGCTTGTCGAGTCGGGCAAGGTCAAGGCGATGGTAGACCGCACCTTCCCGCTGGAGCGTGCCGTCGAAGCCCATCAGTACTTTGATTCCGGGGAACACACCGGGAAAGTTCTCCTCACGGTGGCTCCTCCCCACTGATCAGCAGGGATGGATGAAACGACCACTTGAATCCGCCGACTGTCTAGACCTTCCCGCTCAGCGGGCACGATCGGTGTATTTCTGTAACGGGGGGCTACTTCTCGAAGTGGGTGGTGGTTGGTGCCTGGTTGGCCGAAGCCACAACCGCGCTGGCAACTTCGCGCAACTTGATGTTGCGGGCACTGGATGCGGACTTCAGGATCTCGACCGCCTCGTCCTGCGAGCACCGGTTTTGGGCCATGATGATTCCTGCCGCAAGGTCGATCACCGTGCGGGACCGCATGGCGGCTTCGAGGTGCTTGCTGGCATCGCTGAGCTGAGCCATCCGCACCGCAAGCCGCAAGGACTTGGAGGCTTCCAGTGCAAAGGCTTCGGCAGCCGCGACGGCGTCGTCGTCGAACGCGTTGGTCACGGTCGAATAGAAATCGAGACCAGCCCGCGACTCGCCGCCCAGGGGGACGGGTATCCCCAACGCCGAGCGGATGCCGTGCTCGGCGACGGCGTCCCGGTAATCGGGGAACCGGGTGTCATTGGGAACATCGCGCACGTGGACCGTCACGTTTTCGCGTGCGGCCCGCAGGCACGGACCGTCGTCGAAGGCGTACTGAATCTCGTCGGTCTTCCGGGCGAGCTCGCTGCTACTGGCGACCGTCCCCATGGTGCGGGGGCGGAGGAGTGTCAGCCCACACAGCACCTCACCGGAGGCCTTCGACGTCAGCGTTTTCGCGGCCAGCTGGGTGAGCCCGGTGAGAAAAGTGCTCACGTCGTCGCTATCCATCACCATGTCCAGCAAAACGTTGTGAATATCCGACTCCACCCGCTGGGCTTCTGACATGCTGTTCTCCACTTCTTGGCGTCCTTCAACGACCCCACACCTGACGGAGTCAACTCTAATCGGTGCGAGACTCGGGCGGGTTCTGGTCGGCGATCCGGTGTTGAATAGCTGCGCCGCCCAGTCTTGTCGGGATGGGATATAGTCATAGACAGGTTGAGCAGACAGCCACGGGAACCTCTCCTCGTAAACAGGATTTCGATGGCCTTAACGCTGCACGGATTGCCCCTTCGGGCCCCGGTCAAGACACCCACATCCTCCCGCGCCGCGGGCATCTCTCAGACGGCTTGTCCCTCGGCAATTCCGCGTCTGTGAGGACCGCCCTGCGTCCGGCCAGCTGGTGATGTCACCCGTTTGGCCCTGCTGCTTTGTCAGCGCCTCCTCGTATTTAGTCATCTTGGAAGGACCCCCATGACCGACACCACCCGCCTCGCTCCCGATGAGGCGTTCCCTGACGACCTGACACAGTTGGAGAGCTCCGAGGTGATGATCCTGAACAGCAGGATTCATCGCGAACTCGACGCCGAATACGTCAGGTATGGGCTACCGGACCCTGAGACCGAGGGGCGACTCGAGGAGATTACCGAGGAGCTGGATCGTCGTGAGAACCAATGCTACCGGTCGTCGTCACCACAGGAAATCGTCGGCGACTAGCCGGGTCCTCGGCTGCAGGAAGTCCGGGGTAGCTCCACGGGGAGTCATCCGGGCCTTCCCCAGTGGCGCACCGTGAGACGATAATTCCATGAGTAAACAGCAGAGTCTTGCTCAAACAGACACCACTCCGGCCCGTCTCCTGGAGTTCGTCGATTCCCCAGCCAGACTGGCGCGCCGCTGATCGCCATGGGATTCTTCTCCGCTGCCCGACAAGGGCGCAAGGACGATGCCGAGCTCGGCACGGGCGTCTGGCGGCGTGCCCATGACCGCTTCCGCCGCGGCCTGGACCGGTATCACCAGATTCTTGAAGGCGTGGCCGACGACGAGGTCTATAACCAGCTGGCCGGACTGGCCAATGAGCTCGGGCCCCTGCTGGAACGGGTGCACACCATTTGTGTGACCGCGCAGGCGTCATCACCCAGCCAGGGGTTGGACATCCCGGGCGCGCTCACGCCAGTACACAGGGCGCTTTCGAGGGCCGGAAACTCCCTCGCGACAACGGCCGAGGCGGCCGCGATGGCGAGGCTCGACGGCGAACGCTGGGGGCTGGCATCTGCTGGCCTGGATAACGTGAAAAGGCGAGCCGACCTGGTCGAAGAAGATATTGCCGAAGCTGAACGTCAATTGGCGGCAAGCCTGAACGTCTGACAATAAAAAGGGTGCTGACGAAATAATTCGGCGTGGATAGCGGTTCACTTTAGTGACATCGCATTCATTCACACGGCGAAAGGCATTTATGACTACCTCACCGAATCTCACATTCCACGATGGCGTTAGCATCCCCCAGCTCGGCTACGGCGTATGGCAGGTTGACGACGCAACCGCGGAAGACGTCGTCGGGCGCGCCTTCAAGGCCGGGTACCGCCACATCGATACGGCGGCCGCCTACCAGAACGAAGCGGGTGTCGGCCGGGCCATTGCTGCCTCCGGTCTGGACCGCGACGAGCTTTTCATCACCACAAAGCTGTGGAACGCCGACCAGGGTTATGAGAGCACGCTTAAGGCGTTCGACGTCTCGATGGAGAAGCTTGGCCTGGAGAAGCTCGATCTTTACCTGATCCATTGGCTGCAACCGAAGCAGGGTAAGTACCTTGATACGTGGAAGGCGCTGATCGAACTGCAGAAGCAGGGGCGGGTCACTTCGATCGGGGTGTCGAACTTCACCGTCGAGGCTCTTCAGGAGATCATCGACGCAACCGGAGTCGTTCCCGTGATCAACCAGGTGGAGACGCACCCGTTCTTCAACCAGGCGGAGCTCAAGGCCTTCCATCAGGAGAAGGGCATCCTGCACGAGTCCTGGTCGCCGCTGGGTTCGGGCAAGGGGCTCCTCGAAGACCCAGCCCTGGTCGAGATCGCCTCCAAGCACAACGCCACACCGGCACAGGTTGTCGTGGCCTGGCACCTCGCGCTCGGCAACGTGGTGATCCCGAAGTCAGTCACTGAGTCTCGGATTGTCGAGAACTGGGACGCCCTGGATGTCACGCTCGACGCCGGGGACATCGACGCCATCAACGCCCTCGATAAGGGTGCCGACGGGCGTATCGGCGCGGACCCGGCAACTGCCGACTTCGCCTAACCGCCAGGCGCGTTAGCTTCACGCGCTCCGGTAAGCAACCTGGACATCGGTGTGGGAAATTCCCTCACCGGTGTCCAGGTTGCTAACGCGTGTCCGGGTTGCTCACCGGATTAAAGAAGTGGAGCCTCCTGCCAGAGTCGAACTGGCGACCTTCTCATTACGAGTGAGACGCTCTACCGACTGAGCTAAGGAGGCTGAAGCTTCAGGAGACGCGCGTGAGCACGGCCCAATCCACAAGCGTCAACTCTATAAGAGCAGCCGCGTGCAGGTCAAAAGCAGCCACGGTGGGCGCGTCAGTCGCAGCTGACACCGTCCTCGGGCAGCGTGCCGTCAACGAAATAGTCATCCACGAGGTCCCCGATGCAGTCGCCGGCCCGACCGTAGGCGGTGTGACCTTCGCCGTCCCAGGTGACGTGGACTGAGGTTTCGAGCTGATCCGCCAGCGCCAGCGACCAGTCGTAGGGCGTCGCGGGGTCTCCGGTGGTGCCGATGACCAGCATTGGTGCGGCATCGGGGGCCGACGCCGGAGCGGGCTCGAGCACCGGCCCGTACTCCCACGCGTCGCAGGTCACCCCGCCGTAGGCTAGATAGGGGCCGAAGGTCGGCGAAGCCTCGGCTAGTTCGTCGGCGTCGGCCGCCAACGCCGCGGGGTCATTGGTCATCGGGTAGTCGAGGCAGTTGATCGCGATGAACGCTGCGTTGCTGTTGGTGAGGTAGCTGCCGTCTGCTTCGCGTTCAGCACCGAGGTCTGCCAGTTGCAGCATCGCGGACGGGTCGCCCTGCAGCGCCTGGTCGAGCGCGCCGGTGAGCAGGGTCCAGTTGTTGTTGTCATACAGCGGCAGGATGAAGCCGCTGAAGAAGGTGCCGATCGTGACCAGCCGGCCGTCAGCGGCGGTCATCGGACTTTCCTCGACCGACCGGAACAGGTCCTGGATAACTGCCACGCCCTCCTCGATTCCGGCGGGAAGGGGGCAGTCGCTGGAGAGCTGGCAGTCAGCCACATAGGTGCGCAGCGCCGTCTCGAAGGCCTGGGCCTGCCCCAGCGTGATCTCTTCATTGCTTAAGGACGGGTCCACTGCGCCGTCCAGCACCAGTCGCCCGGTGTTGGCGGGGAACAGTTCGGCGTAGGCCGCACCGAGTGCCGTGCCGTAGGAGAACCCAAGGTAGTTGAGGTCCTGGTCGCCGACGGCGGCACGCAGAATGTCCAGGTCGCGGGCCGCGCTGTCGGTGTCCACGTACCCGAGCAGCTCACCGGTTCGTTCGGCGCACTGTGCGGCGAAGTCCTCGGCTTCGGCGGTGAGCGTCTCAAACGCTTCCTCGTCGGAGATCTCCGGCTCCAGATATTCCAGCCTGTCCGCTTCGCGCTCCTCGTCGGTCTGGCAGTCGACGGCCGACGATTTCCCCACCCCGCGGGGGTCGAAGCCGACGACGTCGTAAGCCTCCCGCAACCGGTCGCTGGTGACGTACGTCAGTGCGTCCTTGACGATGTTGACGCCGGACCCGCCCGGGCCGCCCGGATTGACCAGCACCGAACCCTGGGATTCGCCCGTCGCGTCGCTGCGAATCAGGGCGATATTGATCGAGTCGCGCGCAGGGTCGGCGTAATCCAGCGGGACCTGGACGGTGGCGCAGGCGAACGTCTCCTCGCACAGCTCCCAGGCCACCTCCTGGGTGTAGAAGCTTTCGAGGTCCGCGGGCACATCCCCAACGACCTCGGGGTTCACTGATTCGACCCCCGTTTCCGGACCATCGCCCGGCCCGGGGGAGAGCAGCTGGCAGCCGGACAGCGCCAGCGCGCCGGAGAGGACGACGGCGGCTGAGGCCAGACGACGGTGGGGAAAACGTCTCACGCGGTGTAATCCTTTTCGGGGAGGAGGCTGACTGCCATGGCCTCGATGGCAAGCAACGGGGCAACGTTGGTGTTAACGATCCGGTCCCGCACTTTGTTGATGGCCTCAATCCGCACCAGTGTCCCCTCGGGTGTCCCGGACCGGGCGAACGCCTCCAGCTCGGGGCGCAGCGGCTCGTTCACCAGATCGCGACCGCTGGAAACCTGCAGCATCAGCACATCCCGGTAGAAGGACGTCAGGTCGGTCAGCGCACGGTCAAAGTAGTCGTTCTTCGACCGCTTGGCCCTGCGGGTCTGGTCATCCTCCAACCGCTTGACCTGCCCCCGGATAGCCGGCGGCAGGGTGCCGCTTTCGGGCGCGCCGAGGGTAGCGAGCAGTGTGGCCTTCTCCTGGGCATCCCGCTGCTCGAAGGAGCTCTGCGCCTCGGCCTCGGCTAGTTTCACCAGGTCCGCCGCCGCCTTCATTGCCCCGGCGACGCTCTTCAGATCAAGCGGCAATCTCACGATCTGGTTCCGCCGGTCCCGGGCGCCGTCGTCGGTGGCGAGCCGTTTGGCCACGCCGATGTGGCTTTGCGCTGCCCGCGCTGCGGCTTCCGCCGTCGCCGGATCGATTCCGTCGCGGCGGACCAACAGGTCGGCCACGTCCTGCACCGGCGGCAGTCGCAGGTTGACGGCCCGGCACCGGGATCTGATGGTCACCAGCACGTCGCCGGGGCTCGGCGCGCACAGCAACCAGATAGTCCGGGGCGGCGGCTCTTCGATGGCCTTCAACAGCACATTGGTGCTGCGCTCCTGCATCCGGTCGGCGTCCTCCACGATGATGACCCGCCAGCGGCCGGTGGACGGCTTGTCCTGTGCTTTACGAACCAGTTCCCGCGCCTCATCAATGCTGATTGTCACTTTTTCGGTGGTGACGTTGGTGATGTCGGCGTGCGAGCCTGCCAGGGCGGTCCGGCATGCCCTGCACTCCCCGCAACCTCGCTCGTCCAATGCGTCCCGGTCGCAGAGCAGTGCGGCGGCGAATGCCCGTGCGGCGTTGGACCGACCCGATCCCGGTGGACCGGTGAACAGCCAGGCGTGGTTCGGCTGACCGGCAGACGCGGCGCGTTTGAGCTGCTCAACCACGGGCTCCTGACCCATCAGGAAGGTCCATACGCTCACGACAGATGCTCCTCGACTGCTTTGAGGATGGCGTCCGCCAAGTCAGTGACCGGGTTCCGGGCCGGCAGCACCAGATATTGGGCCGGGTCGGCGGCCGCCCGTTCGAGGAACGCCCCGCGGATCAGCGCATGGAAAATGTCCGGCTCGGATTCCAGCCGGTCCTCAGCCCCGTTCTGCATCCGGCGTCCACGCCCCTCCAACGGGTCGACGTCGAGCAGCACCGTGAGATCGGGGCGCAACCCCTCGACGGCCCACAAGTTGACCTCGAGCACGCTATCCGTCCCCAGGCCGCGCCCGGCGCCCTGATAGGCCACCGAGGAGTCGATGTATCGATCGCAGACGACGACGGCGCCCCGCTCCAGCGCGGGCAGGATCGTCTGGTGGACATGCGCCGCCCTGGACGCCGCGAAGATGAGGGCCTCGGTCCGGGGATCAATGTCGCCCTGACCGTGATCGAGGACCAGAGAGCGGAGTTTCTCCCCAATGACCGTGCCACCAGGTTCCCGGGTGCGTATCACTTCAAGGCCGCGTTTCTGCAGCGCGGTGGCCAGCAGACCCGCCTGGGTGGACTTGCCGGCGCCGTCGCCGCCTTCGAAAGCAATGAACAGCCCGGACGTGCGGCGTGCGGATGGTGTACTCACCCGACCAGCCTATCGAGGATCACCGACACACTTGTCCTGCCGGCCGTCACCCGGCCCAGGGGAGCGGGTCACATTTCACCCGGTCGCCACGGCCAACTACCCTGAACCCATGACCCACCACGATCACCACCAGCTCGCCCCGGACACGATAGTGGTGGCCGCCGGCCGTCCCCCGCGGGAGCACG
>NZ_ASZW01000014.1:31010-33185 GCF_000468215.1 Arthrobacter sp. CAL618
CCCGCCGATCGTGCTGTCCTCTACCTTCCACGAGGCGGTGGATCCAGCGGCGGGGGACCGCATCTATGGCCGCATGTCCAACCCCACCTGGGACCCGTTCGAGGAAGCCCTCGGCAAGCTCGAGGGTGCGGCGCTGCCGGCCCGCGTGTTCAGCTCAGGCCTGGGTGCTGCTGCTGCCGCGTTGTCGCTGGTGCCGACGGGCGGCAACGTTGTCATGCCCCGCCACGCCTACGCCGGGTCGCTCAGCCTCGCCGGTGATGAGGCGTCGCGCGGCCGGTTCACTGTGCAGACGGTTGACGTCGCCGACACTGACCAGGTGCTCGCCGCCCTGGCCGGCACCGACCTGCTCTGGCTGGAAAGCCCCACCAACCCCATGCTCGAAGTGGCCGACCTGCGCACCATCATCAGCGCCGCGAAAAAGGCTGGAGTCACGGTGGTGGTTGACAACACGTTCAACACGCCCCTGGTTTGCCGGCCCCTGGACTTCGGCGCCGACGTCGTGCTCCACTCGGTGACCAAGTATCTGGCCGGTCACTCCGACGTCGTCCTGGGCGCCCTGGCCACCTCCGACCCTGATCTGCAGGCGAAACTGCTCAAGCACCGCACCCTGTATGGGGCCATTGCCGGACCGTTCGAGGTCTGGCTGGCGCTCCGCGGGCTACGTACGCTGGCCCTCCGGGTTGAACGGTCCCAGGCCACGGCCCTGTACCTTGCGCGCAAACTCCAGTACCACCCGGCTCTGACCAGGGTTCGGTTCCCCGGACTACCCGAAGATCCCGGGCACCAGCGCGCCGCCGACCAGCTGAACGGCTTCGGCTCAATTATCAGCATCGAACTGGCAGATGTGGCAGCAGCCGAGGCCCTGGTCTCGGCGGTGCGCCTGTGGCTGCCAGCAACTTCCCTGGGTGGCGTCGAATCATTGATCGAACGACGGCGGCGGCAGACCGGCGAGCCGGTGACCGTGCCGGAATCCCTGGTGCGGCTCTCGGTTGGGATCGAAAACCCCGAGGACCTGTGGGCGGATCTGGAGCAGGCCCTGGCCGGGCTGGGAGAACTCGACGACTCCACCCGATAAGCTGGACCCGTGAACATCGCTTATGACATTCGGAATTATCTGTACCTGGCGCTCGGGTTGGTGGCGGTTGGTATTGAGATCTGGGCGCTTGTCGATTGCGTGAGGCGGCCCGCCGCGAACTTTGAGGCCACGATGAAGCGCACCAAGGGCTTCTGGACCGCGATGACCGGTGGAGCTGCCGCCGTTGGCGTGCTGACGGTCCTCGTGACCGCATCTGGGCTCTTCGGCCTGCTGCAGATCGTCGCAGTGATTGCGGCGTGCGTCTACCTCGCAGACGTGAAACCGGCCGTCTCCGAGGTGCGGGGTGGCAGCGGTCCCTACGGCCCGTGGTAACCCACCGCCAGTAACAGAAGTGCACGACGGATGAACCTGAGCCTCCCATACGGCAGACTAAACCCATGACTTCCTACAAAGTGATCCTGCTCCGCCACGGCCAAAGTGAGTGGAACGAGAAAAACCTCTTCACCGGGTGGGTTGATGTGCCGCTCACCGAACAGGGCCGTGCCGAAGCCATCCGAGGCGGTGAACTGCTCGTCGAGGCCGGGCTTCTCCCCGACATCGTTTACACCTCACGGCAAAAGCGGGCCATCATCACGGCCAACCTCGCTCTCGAAGCCGCTGACCGCAGCTGGATTGACGTCAAACGCCACTGGCGGCTCAACGAACGCCACTACGGAGCCCTGCAGGGCAAGGACAAGGCGCAGACGCTCGCCGAGTTCGGTGAAGCCCAGTTCATGGAGTGGCGACGCTCCTATGACACCCCGCCGCCGCCCATCGAGGACAGCAGCGAGTTTTCCCAGGCCAACGACCCGCGCTACGCGGACCTCGGCGACGCCGTTCCCCGCACCGAATGTCTCAAGGACGTCCTCGACCGGTTCCTCCCATACTGGGAATCTGACATCGCCCCCGACATCAAAGCGGGCAAGACGGTCCTCATCGCAGCTCACGGAAATTCGCTGCGCGCGCTGGTGAAGCACCTCGACGGCATCAGCGACGCCGACATCGCGTCGCTGAACATCCCCACCGGTATCCCGCTGATCTACGAGCTGGACGAAAACCTGGTGCCAGTCAAGGCTGGCGGCACCTACCTCGACGCTGAC
>NZ_ASZW01000015.1:0-10308 GCF_000468215.1 Arthrobacter sp. CAL618
CCGCCGGCGAACTGATGAGGTGAATGTGCCTGGTCAGTTCGCCATGTTAGTGATTCGTTGGTGTGATTATGCCTTGGCGTTGCTGCGGCGAACCATGAAGGTTCCGCCGGCTGCTGCTGCCAGGACAAGGCCGCCTCCGAGGGCGATCATGGCAGCGTTGGAGCCAGTTTCCTGGGCAACTCCGGTGTCGGCGCCACCCTCAGGCATGGCAGCCATCTGTGATTCTGCAAGGTTTCCACACAGGGCTGGTGAGGTTGCACCGAGGGGCAGCGCTGGGTCGAGATCGCTCGGGGAGTTGAAGACTTCCTCGGAGACACCTGCGGTGGCAGGGTCCAGGCCGTGGACGACGACGACGGCGGTGCCGGCGTCAAGTGCGTCCTGCGTGCCTTGGTTGATTTCGAAGGACCGTTGGATCGTGTAGCTTCCGCCCTGGCCGGCGAGCTCCAAGTTGAGGCCTTCCTCGGGGCCGGTGGCGCCGGAAGTGGTCAGCGTGGTCTGGATTCCACCGTACTTGGCTGCGCCTTCGGTAACGCTGACGATGCCGTCAGCGTTGGCGTCATCAGCGTCAGTGGGGCACGTGCCCATGGCGAGGCCGTGGATGTGCTGGACGTGGGGGTAGGGGCCGTCCATGAAGGTTTCGGCGAGGCCAGAAACTTCGAGGTTCACTGTGGCGGTGGTGCCTTCGACATCAACGGTGACGGTACCGGTGCCGGTGGTGCCGTTAAGCTGACCGAGGTTTGAGGAGTAGGAGCCAGCGGCGTGATCTGCCATGGCTGGGGCGCCTGCCATGGCAACGGTGCCAAGGGCGAGGACGGGGACTGCGAGGAGGCGCATCTTCTTATTCATTAGATTGATCCTTCTGTGCGATGATCGCGCGTCCTAACTGGGCGCGTCTTATTGTGATTCGTAACACCTGGGGAACCGGATGGGTCTTCTACAAAAATCTTTGGGGCGTTCTGGACTTTGGGGCGTTCTGGAGAAGTCCCTGCACTGAAGTCAGATGCAAGGGTTGGAAGCTGCATTGTCAGGCAAAACGCAGAAACCCGCTGTAGTCTTTTTCTATCCTCATGTGCGAGTGATTATTTGCTGGGCGTTCGCGTCCGAATCAGAAGCGCCGGAGAACACGACTAGCGACCTCCATCGCTGTGTTTTCCGGCGCTTCTATGTCCACAGCCGGCCATCCCGAAGCCCACGTGGGGTTCGTCGAGAGTTCTCCCGCTTTCTAACCCGGTTTCGCACAGAGGAGCTCAGCTAGCTCGTCAGGGTGGCGTGACGATACGAGCCAGTGGGGGGTCCGGTCCTCATCGTCGGTGATCTCGATTTTGACGACAGCATCGATCCAGCCGCGGATGCAAAGGTGGGTCAACCCGTGAAGGTTTGGCCCACGCTGCGCGGTAGCTTCCTCTTTCCTGAAACTCTCTACACGGCCTATGTAAATCCGGTCAATCTGTGCCCGGCCAACCCTCAGAGATGTGGCGGTCACGAGGATCGTTGGAGTCGAGGCGATCATGGCGAAAACAAGCACCATCAAGGTGATAATCGACGCCATAATTCCGATGAAGATGTCGATGGGCACGAAAATCACTGAGGGGACAAACGACAGGGCCACGGTGAGGGCCCAGACCCCGATGGTCGGGCTGAGGCGTTCCTTGTAGAGAACAGAATCATCCGAATTATCGCCTTCCTGGTGGGTGGCAGCAGAACGCCCTGGCACATCCTCGGGAAGGTTTGGTCCCTGGTCATCTAAGTGTTGCAAAAGTGCGTTTCCTGTCGAGAAGAAGTTTGAAAGGGTGCCACCTGTAAGAGGGGCGGAAGCCTCAGTTTCCTGCAAACGTATGGTTGCGGGCTAGCGTTGCTTCACCGCCGGCGACCGCCAGAATGTGGCGAGGACGAAAACGGCGACCCCTGTGGTCACGAAGACATCGGCGAGGTTGAACGTGGGGAACCACCCGGTGTGAAGATAATCCACGACGCCGCGCCCGGCGAGCCGGTCGACAAAGTTGCCTATCGCCCCGCCGAGCAGCAACTCCCCACCGGCCCGTGCGAGTCGGTTGATGGTCGGCGCGGATTGGAGTAGGTACCAGGCCAGGCCGACGATGATCAGGCCGGTTCCGGCAATGATGACCCAGGACGGCAGGTCCGCTCCGAGGCTGAAGGCAACACCCGTGTTGTAATACAACCGGAAATTCAACAAACCCAGATCGATCAGTTCCCCGCCCGCCAGCAGAGTTTCAGCTACCGCTTTGATGGCCAGGTCCGCGGCCGCCAAAACGACAGCCCAAATCAGCAGTGTGGCTCTGATCCGCATGGCAGGGGCCGGTGTCGTCTCTGCCTGGGCGGCTGTATTGACGCTCACGCTACTGGTTCCAAGACAGGAGCCTGCAACGCGGAGGTGGAGTTTTTGCGGCTGATCCGCCCTGCCCGGACACCGTTGGCGATGACGACGATCTCCGCCAGTTCGTGTACCAGCACGACGGCGGCCAAGCCAAGGATCCCGAAGAGTGCCAACGGGATCAGTACGGCGATCAACAGCAGCGACAAGCCGACGTTCTGGAGCATGATGCTCCGGGTTCGGCGGGCGTGGTCGAGTACCTGGGGCAGGTGGTTGAGGTCTTCGCCCATTAGGGCGATGTCGGCGGTTTCGATGGCGACGTCGGTACCCATGGCACCCATCGCAATACCTGTGTCGGCGGTGGCCAGTGCGGGGGCGTCGTTGACGCCGTCACCGACCATCGCTGTTGGCTGCCTGGATTTGAGTGTGCGGATTATTTCGGCTTTGTCTTCGGGTCGGAGGTCAGCGTGCACCTCGGTGATACCGGCAGCTTCGCCGAGGGCTTTGGCGGTAATGATGTTATCGCCGGTCAACATGACCGTGGTGTACCCGGACCTGGTCAACCGGGCTACCACAGCGGAGGCTTCCGGGCGCAACTCATCACGCACGGCGATCGCCCCGATGACTTGCCCTGCTTCCTCGATGAGAACCGCGGTCGCGCCTGCTTTCTGCATCCGTTCGACATCAGCGGCCAATTGACCCGAATCGATCCACCCGGGGCGGCCGAGGCGGACAGGATTGCCTTTGAGCCTTCCTCCAAGACCGACGCCGGGGATTGTGTCCATGTCAGTAATGTCGGCACGCTGATCCGTGGCTGCGAGAATTGCCCGGGCTAGCGGGTGTTCGCTGTGCGCTTCCAGCCCCGCCGCTAGGGCGAGTACCTGGTCGCGGGTCGCATTTCCGGCGGTGGCAACGTCGATCACAGCTGGCCGGTTGCGGGTAAGGGTACCGGTCTTATCCAAGGCAATGGTGCGGATCTTACCCAACGTTTCCAACGCACCGCCGCCCTTAATAAGGACACCGATGCGGCTCGCCGCGCCAACGGACGCGACGACCGTGACCGGGACGGAAATAGCCAGCGCGCAGGGCGATGCGGCGACAAGGACTACAAGGGCTCGTTCAAACCACAGCAGCGGTTCCCCGACGATGAACCCGTAGGCAATGATGAGGGCCGCGGCGATGAGGATGCCCGGAACGAGTCTGCTCGCGATGGCATCAGCCAAACGCTGACCCGGTCCCTTGCGGGACTGCTCGGCTTCAACGATGTGCACGATCCGGGCTAGTGAGTTGTCCTCGGCGCTACTGGTGACTTCGACCTCAAGGGGGCGGGTGCCGTTGATGGACCCGGCATAAACCTCGGATCCGGGCCCTGCCTCGACCGGTACTGACTCTCCGGTCAGGGCAGAGGTATCCAGCGAGGTGCGCCCTATGATGATCCTGCCGTCCGTGGCAAGCCGTTCACCGGGACGAACCACCATCACATCCCCCGGGACAAGCTCAGCCGGGGCAACGGTTGTTTCAACCCCGCCTCGCAGCACCCTCGCTTCGGAAGGAACGAGATCCAGAAGCGCGCGTAGGCCCCTGCGGGCCTTCGCCAGGGAGTACTCCTCAAGCCCTTCGGAAATTGCGTAGAGGAAGGCGAGCATGGCCGCTTCTTGGACCTCGCCGAGGGCGACTGCCCCAACCGCGGCGATGGTCATCAACGTGCCAACCCCGATCTTGCCCTCGGCCAGGCGTCTCAGCGTGGAGGGAACGAATGTCCACCCGGCAATCAGCAGCGCAATAATTTCCAGGGGCAGGGTCAGCCAGATCTGCGGGCCCGCTATCGAGGCGATCCATGCCGCCACAAGGAGGGCGCAGGCTATGGCGGCCGCGCGGACTTCCGAAACCTGCCAGAACCCCCCGAACTGTTCAGATTCAACTACACCAGGCGCGTCATCGCTGCAGCCGCATGCATCGCTCATTACGCGTTCTCTTTCGGGTTAGTAGGGGTCGTTACGGCAGTTCCGTAGTTGCAGTTCCGTAGTTAGGGCACAGGCTGACAGCGTTTCCGGTGGCCGCCAAAAGGACCTCGGCAGCGGCCAGCATGTCCATCAACTCCGGGCAGGTCAACGAGTAGTACACACTGCGCCCCTGCACCCGCCCCTGAACCAGGCCGCAGTCACGCAGGCATGCCACATGCGCCGAGACCGTGGACTGCGCCAGGCTGAGTTCCCCGATAAGGTCACTGACCCGGACCTCACCACCGGCCATCCGCTTCACAATGGCTAACCGTGTCTGGTCACTCAGGGAGTGAAATAGAGCAGCAGCAGAATCGAGCCGAACACAAGTATCCTCGGCATGAATGATCGTCATAACCCGATTATAGCGTTAATGGATGATGCTATCGGTCAGGTTGTTGTGTGAGGTGACACGTCTGATTGAGGCCATACACCGCAGTCTGATCGGCCGGGGCTCGGTGGCCATTGTTGCGGGCGCGGTTATTGGGTCATTCCTAAAATTCCGGGACTGGTCAGCTGTCCGGGTAGATGCTTTCTTCGGGCTCTATGTGCGGCAGGCTCACTTGCTCGGGTTTGGCTCGCTCGATGTGACCTTCGTAGATGCACTTTTTGAAGGGCCCGTTCGGTGTCATGAGCACACTCATGTGGGGATCTGCGTGGTTAATCCACCAGATGCTGGAGCCTAGCGCGCCATCCATGCGTAGATGTTCCCATGCCCGCCATACGGCCTCGATCCGAGCCAGCGCCTCTGGGTGTTTGTACCATTGCGGACACCAGACGAACTCTGAACCGCCGTTGACTTCGCGGACGTAGGAGGGGCCGAGCGTACCGCGGAAGAAAGCAAGTGGATCCGGGTAGAACAGATCGGGTTCGGCTGCATCATCAACCGCCGGTTCAGCGTCCCCCATTTCTCCGGTGTCATGATCGACGTTGAAGACGTCCACGAACTCACTCATGCGACCTCTTCACCACTTTCGTCGTCTTTACGGGCTGCGCGGGAGGATTGCACGCGCTGAGCGTGAGGCCCTTTCATCCAGGGAATGGTTTCAATCATTGTGGCTGGGGCACCTGAGGCCAACAGTACCGCTCGGAAACGCGGCAACGAGGTGAGGTCAGAGACGGACAGGATCTCGTCCTTGTTTTCCTGCCGCGAGTTGGAGCGCCCGGACTTCCCCGAGCTGCGCGAAACGTTGATGTAGCTGTACTGGCCGATCAGCCGGGACAGCTCATCGAGGTACTGGACTTCAGAGACACCGCCACCGTAAATCTTTACGTTCGACGCTGACCAGAGCTTGCGCATCCCTTCTACGTTCCAGACCTCCACGCCTTGTGACCAGGATTGCAGAATGGTCATGAGGATAATTCCACGGGAACCGTAGTGGCTGTACTGATCGGGAAGGTTCTTCCACCGGCAAACGTTCGCCGCCTCATCGAGGACACCGAGCAAAGGACGCTTTAGCCGTCCGCCCGGCTGGGAGGTTGCGTATTCTTCTGCCGCTTCCACGACGGCCACCGTCAGAGCGGTTACCAGCGGTCCTGCCGTACCTTCCCCTTCGCGGGACAGGCTGTAGAGGGTGCCGTTGCCACGGACGAACATATCCGGTTCGAACTCTGGACGTCGCGGGTCAGGCCCCGGTGTGATCCACTTACCGACGTTGCGGTCAGTGAGGGACGAAACCATTTCCAAAGCCGTACCGAACACACCGGCACGCTGCTTTTCCGGTTCGCGGAGACGCGCTATCACCGTGTCGGAGAGCATTTCGTAGTCATGTTCCCGGAGGATATGAGCGGGCCGGTCATCGGCTTGTTTGGTCAGCCAGGTGTAAACCTGTGTGATCGGCTTTTCATCGAGCGCAGCGGCCAGCAGGTAAGCCTTAAGGAGGTTCCGGCCAGCAGTATCGAAATAGGCATCGGGTTTAGCTCCCGGCTCCCGAGATCCAGTAGAGAAATGGGTTGCCAGTTTCGCGGCTGTCGCTTCATCCGTGACGTAGCTGAGCGGATTCCACCACCAGGTAGGTTGTTCCTCAGCCACCCCTTGAGGATCGAATACCCACACTTCACCCACTTCACTACGGATCGAGCGTGTCACGTCCACAAGGTCGCGTTTGTTCGACGTCGCTATGACCGCGCCAGGTGCCTCCAAGATTGCCGGTACAGCGTAGGACGTGGTTTTCATCGTTCGAGGCCCAGCAATAAGAATTAGCATGTCTTCCCAGGACGCCCACATAGGCCGTTTCCCGGCCACTGTGCGTCCCAGCGGGACGCCGACCGAATCCACGACTCCGAGGCGCTCAGCGGTAGCTTTCGCGCCTTTGGTGGCTAAGTGGTTCAGATCCTTGCCCCGGCCCATATGGACGGCGGCTTTATCGACGCGAGTCCGGTTCTTCCCGGAACGAGTCACCAGCAGAACAATAAGCACCGCCAGTACGAGCAGGGCGGCACCGATGCCGGCGGCAACGAATGTTGCCTGTACCGGCCAAGGGATCTCCTGCTTGAAAAGGCCAGCCACCAGCTCAATTGGATGAGACGGCGGTACAGAGATACCGGCTAACGTTGAGCCCCAGTGAGCGGACACCCACGCACCGCCCAGGACGGCAGCGATTAGGCCCATGGTCGAGAATAAAAGGATGCCCTCGGTGTAGCTGCCGGAGGTGCCTTTGCGGTTTGGTGCGCTCATGCCGGTTCTCCTGCCGTTGGTGGGGCCACTGCCGTTTCCGCGAGTAGTGGTGCGTCCTCAGGGGTGTCGTGCCAGCGCTTATTTGTATCGTTGAGTTTTGCTTCGACACTGGTCAGCCCTATGTGGACCGGGATGCCGGGTCGGCCGCCTACTTTGATGAGGAACTTTCCGCGTCCGGGTGGTTCAACGTCGATGCCGCGTGAGTCCCATGCGGGCGGGTCTTGCCAGGACACGAGTTTTTGCTGTTCCTGCCGGGAGAGCGGGATCGCTGTGGTCAACAAAGTCATTTCGGAGGCTGGGAGGCCACCACAGATGACCATGCCCGAGCGCTCCACAAAGCCTTGGGCTTTCATCCGGTCCTCTTCGGCGGGCAGGGCCAGCAGGTCACTCATGGTGTGGGAAATCATCACCTGTCCTACACCGACAGAGCGGTTCAAACGCGTGAGCGCGTCAACACGGTCCACCATTCCTTTACCAGCCCGCAGCGCCCGCCACAGCTCATCCAAGACCACGAAGTAGTGACGGCGCGGCTCCAGCCCCGCGTCCGCGAGAGCGTTAGCGACGTTGACCGTACCGAAGCCGTAGGACCAGCACGCCAACAGCACAGCGGCTTGCAGGTCGGTTTCTGTTTCGTCAATGGAGGACACATCGAACACCACAGCCCGATCACGCTGCATCGGATTAGTGGTGTGCTGGGAGAAGATCTCCCCCAGCTTTCCACCACCCGTGAGACCCAGCAGGGTTGCCTCCAGTGCCCGAGTCTCAGCCTGATACAGCGGCCAGTCTCCCCGGTTGAGGGCGACTTGCTGCAACTCGTCCGGACCGTCCTGGATGACTTTGAGCAGATCCCCCAGGATCGGGACACCGTCAAAGTGCTCATCGAGCCACCGCAGCGCCCGGTCGAGAATGGTTTGTTCCTGATCTGTCGGGGGAATGTTCCGGCTGATCGTAATGAGTGCGACCACCATATTCAGGCGCCGCCCGTGCGCGTCAGCACGGACCCGCACAGCAGCTTCCTCGTGGCCGTGGCCCTCGAGGAGCTGCGCGACTTCAATAGCTTGCCCAGGGTCAAGAATGTTCAAATATCCGCGGCCTCGGCCGAGCGTGATGACTTGCCCGCCAGCAGCGCGAACTAGGTCAACGTGTTCACCCTTCAAATCCCCGAGAACGAGAGGGTTAGTGCCCTGACCGGCGAGGCCGAGCATCATCCGGCGGACCAGCGTGGACTTCCCCAGCCCCGGCTTGCCGAGGATGAACGCGGACGGATTAGAGATCAGCCCCGCCCGCTGGAACCAGCTAATCGGATCACAACAGACCGTGGCCTGAGTTTCCTCATGCCGCCCAATCGGGACACCGATCATCGGTGAGGACGTGCCGGATGAGAACGGCCACAGCCCGCACACCTGCACGGTGGTCCCCCGGTACTCGCGCACTGAGGGGACGAGCGCCGCTGCGCCGCCGCCACGGCCACGCCAACCACGAGCACCCGGTATCTTCTCCCGGATTACCGTGGGTTTCTTTTCCTTCTTCTTTTCCTTCTTCTTTTTCGGCTCTACCGTGGCCGTGTGGGTTCTGGTTTTCTGAACTTTCATGCGAGCCATTTAGAGCGCCTCCCTGATCTCTGAGGGCAGCAGGACGTGCTTAGGCAGCACCAACCCAATCGGCAGGGAAGCCGCGAACGCCGTATCTTGGCTCCCGTAAGCGCGGCGCAGCAGCAGGCGTGCTGCACCGGAGGTTTGTTCAATCGCGGCCACCGCGTCAGGTAGCCGGTCCAGACCGTTGACCGTGGCGGTGACGACCAGGCCGAAGTTCACCAGACCGGCCCCTTGTGCTTCTTCTGACGCGGTTTGGGCCGCTGACCGGGCATCGACCAGAGCACGAGCTGACGGGCGGTTGCCCGAGGTAATACGGACGTTGGCATTGTTCTGATCCCGTTCCACCAGTTGAGCGGCGCGGGCCGAATCCATCGGGCGGTAGAGCAGGGTTACCCGTTTGCGGTCCACATCACCATGTGGGGCCAGAAGTTTCGAGAGCACGTTGGCATGGACCGAGCCACGCGGGGCACCCGTCATCGTCCACGACGCCGAATACGCGCCTTCATGGCGGTAGCTGTCCCAATTCGTTTGAGCACCGGAAGGGCCGACCTCGCCCCAGGTGAGTTCTACCGGGTGCCCGGCAGCGTGCGCCTCATCAATGACCAGTGCGGCGGGAGGATCGTAGGCGACCCGGACGACCTCGCAGAGTTCCTGTGCCGCCATGGGCCGGGCGATACCCGCACCGGTGGCTTGGAGCCGCTGCGACAGGCCAGGGAGGCGGGAGGCAAGATCCTTAGCGACTTCTTCAGGCTCGCGTTTCCGAGAACCGGAGCGCATGTTGGCGTTGAACGTGAGAGTGATCCACGCCCGAACGGTTGCGGAGCCTTCCGGGTAGGTTCGGATGACCTCGCGCAGCATCTCCTTGGCAATCTCTGGCGCGTTCTCGTCAATGTTCATTTCGACTTCATTGCGCAGCCGGTACCCGGAATCGGGGGCCGTCTCAATGGTCACGGAGGCTGCTTCGACGCCGGCCTCATCACCTAACGCGGAGATCCAGCCGCCCCAGTTCGATACCCAGGCGTCTACCTGTTCAGGATCGACCAGTGAAGCGCCGTCCGGTTCGGTGGAAAAGATCACCGTGTAGTGGCTGGTGGTAGGCATGTGGAGCATGGCGAACGGGCGATTGTAGGAGTCCTGAAACTCGTACAGGCGCGACTTAGCGGCGATACCGGGCAGTTGGAACATGCCCCACGTGGTGACGCCGAGAGGCCCGGTACGGTACAGGTTCGTACCCTTCCGGCGGGAACGCGAAAACGCGGCCCGGCCACCAGCCCGGTCCACCACTGTCATGCCGTGCTTGTCCTTGATAGTGAGCAAGACCAGGCCGATGCCAAAGACGCCCATCACGCCGAGGCCGACAAAGAGGTTCCAAATAGCGAAGGAAATAATGCCGAACACCAGGCCGACAAGGATCAGGCCCGTGCCGATAGCGCCGAAGTTCCCTAGACCGGCTGAGCGGGGAACCCGCCAGTTTCCGTAGGTCGGTTGCTTGTAATCATTTACTGTTGCTGCCACTTGGACCATCCCCCGCTGCTTCGTCTGACACCTGTTTTACTGCCTGTGCGCCCTTGGACGCGGCGGCGACCGCTGCGCCCGCAGCCGCACCCGCCGGACCTGCCGCAGCGCCGACCCTCGCGCCCGCTGCTGCACCAGAGGCCCCGCCACCAGCGGCTGCACCGCCCCCGGAAGGGCCACCGGTTGGGG
>NZ_ASZW01000016.1:0-11230 GCF_000468215.1 Arthrobacter sp. CAL618
CCGCCGCCGCTAGATGCTGGAGCGCCGCCGCCACCCCCACCTGCTGCTTTATTTGCGCCACTAGAGGCTGCTGCTGCCAGAGCTGGAGTGCCCCCGGCTGCGCTGCCGGCTTTACCGCCGCTGCTTCCGCCAGGAGTAGGCGCAGCTCCACCGGAACTGTTACCCGAGGTCGAGCTACCCGAGGGAGAGGATTTACTGCCACCGCCACCACTGCCAGGACCGCCGCCCGAGCTGCTGCTAGCTGGTGTGGGAGAAGCACCGCCGCTTCCACGTCCTGCGGCACCGAGTGATCTAGCGCCGGAAGGCATTGCGGCCATGGCCGCTGCACCAGCGCCCGCAGCCATACCGCCACCGCCGCCGCTAGCGACGGCTCCCACCAGCGGGGTTACGAACCGCAGCAAAGCTGGGAGAGCGAACAACGCGACCACCATCAGCGCCAGGCCCGTGATGGAGTTCAATGTCCCCGTAAAGCCGGACATTTCACCGCCCTCGATCAGCTGGAAAGCTACCGCGTAGACAATCGCCGCAGCAGGCTTGTAGAGGATGAAAGCAAGCGTCCAGCCAATGGTTTTCTGGAACCACTGCTTGCCCATTTCGATGTTGGTGAACGCTGCTGTAGTCGGAAGAATCCCGGCCAGCACCACAAGCATCCCGCTGCGGACGACCATTAAAACGATCTGGACAACAGATGTGAGGATGCCAATCAGACCCAGGACAATCACCATGAAGATAGCGGTGTCTCCCTGCCCTGTAATCAACATTGCTTGGAGGCCTGAGGCGAAGCCGTTACCGTCTGTCGCCCGGTCGATGATCCACGACGAGAACCCGTCCGAGGCGACGATGAGGAACGCAATCACAGCCAACCCCATCCCCGAAACAAGGGTCAGGGTCAGCAAGGAGCGGAGTAGTTCGCGGATATGTGAGCCACGCTGTTCCCACACCATCCGGGTACCGCCAATAATGACACCGAGAACGGCCAAAGCAGCGGTCCAGTACCAAAGACCGCTCAGCAAGAACGCAACCGTAGGGGAAGCTTCGCCGCCAACGGTAGTGAGGTTGCTAGTCGGCATATCTACCCAGAAGGTAGAGAGCGTTATGACCATCTCACTCAGTGCCTGAGAAATAGCTTGAGCTAGATCCTGGATTGCACCGCCGACGACTATAGCTGAACCTAACTCTCCCCAGCAGAAAGGATTCATCCCACAACCAGGCATGGGTTATGCGCCTGACCAAGAGATGAAGTCAGTTAGATCCGGGACTTCCCTGACGCCCGTATCACCAGTGGGAGGAACCACGAGTTTCCAATCTCCCTCGTGCCATTCAAGAGGTACGGGATAGTTGAGGTTCACACCGTTCGATCCACGGATTCCGAGTCGGACAACAGCCGATTCTTCCGTGTAGGAGTCAATCTGGAAGCCAGCGATCTGGACAGAAATACTATTGTTCGCTGGCGAAGTCGAAGCGTTTTCTAATGCCTGCTGTTGGGCTGGGCTTGGCACAGATAGTTCGCTATAGAGCTTTTCTTCTTCTCCTAGCCCAGCGAGAGCGGCAATGTTCACTGCCGCGTAGAGTGCTCCGGTCACGTCGTTTGAGAAGCAGGACCGGACCCCATCAGAGACAACACCAGGGCCGTGCTGTTCGGGCGAGGTCGGAGCAGCGATAGTCCCCACCAATTCCCAGTCGCTTTCGGGTGCTGTGCCCAACGCGGTTTCCCCTGAACTTGGAAGACCGCAGATGCTTTCTTCAACACCGTCCGCTGTTGCTGTGGGTGCTGAGGTTGTTTCGGTGGTTGTTGGTTCGGTTGATCCGGCGTCTGGTTCGTCCCCTCCGCGAGGGATGAAAGCGATAACGATCACAGCTGCCATCAGCGCGAGCACTAGCGCTGCGGAAATGATGAAGCCGGGCCGGGTGAAAGGGTTCCGGTGGTTCTCGTCGGGTGATACGTCACTCATGGGTGATCTCCTGACCAGGGGTTAGACGAACGCGGTAACGAGTCCAGAGGCCCCGGCGACCACGACACAGCCAGCGAGGGTCCAGCCGAGCTTGGAAAGTCCTTCGCCGCCTTCGCCGCGACGGACCTGAATCATCATCGTGATACCGGCGATGATGACGCCAAGAACGCCCAGAGCGAGGGCAATCCATGCGGCCCAACTGAGGATCGTGAGCAACCCTTCCGAGCCGGGAGGGGCCTCACCGCCGCCAGGGTTAGGGATCGTCGCTAGTACGTCTACAGCTTTGATTTGGAGGCTGAGAGCTGCTGAGTGAAGCATGGTGGACCTTTCAATTAGAGGCGACGCTGCTGCCCTGGTCTAGGGCAGGAGCGAATTGATTTCGGTAACGAATTTGCGGGTTTCGCGTGGCAGTTGTTCTGGTGCCACGTCGCCTGTTCGCCAGGCGTCTACCCATGGCAGATGCCATGAGCGTGGTGCTCCCCCGGCGACGATGGTTGCAAAGTCGCGGAGTTCTCTTGGGAGTCTCCCCGGAGCGTCAGCTAAGACGGCAAGCCCCAGTAGTTCCACTTCTGGAGCTTTCGGAGCTGCCCACTCGATGAGTGCTCGCTGCGCTGATTCCAGCCCGTTCATGTTGGATCGGCAGACCAGCAGAACACGGGGAGGCATCCCCGCATTCTCGAATGCTGGCCAGGTGTGCTGCGTAGAGCGGGACCCGTCGATCAAGCGCGTTACCGTGCTCTCTCCCGCTCCCCCGTGCACACCCACGACCCATAACGTGGCAGAACCGGACACGTACCGCCGAGGAAGCCGGTCAGTTGCGTCAGGTTCAGGGATCCCCTTCTGTGGTGTTGCAGCACCGGTCAGGGGTGGGACCATAGCTGCAGGGGTAGGTATGACGTCTGGTTTACTAGACGTCGGGTGTATCGAAGCGATCCAAGGATTACTCACGAACATCACATTATCAAGCTTTTGTGAACTAAGTGAGTACCTGAGGTGAGTTAGCTAATCGTTGCTACAAGAGTTGGACAGGATGGGATGGAGGATATGACCTCTCCCGAAACGACGTCACAACATCAGAGATTTCTTGACCGGCCGGCGCGGGTTATCAGTGAAATTTTCGCCCCAGCCGTTTTGGTGGCCACCCTGATTCTGGTGAGCAGTTTCATCCCTGATGGGTTCATGACCGGATTGCCTTTCGCCTTGGTGGCGGTTTTTTTTATTGCTGTGCTGCCGTTCGCGGTGGTCGTGGTTTTGACTCGGAAGGGCAGGCTCACGGACCACCACATCAGCCGGCGTACCCAGCGGGCACCCGTGCTGGGAGGAGCTATAGCTTCGGTGTTGGTCGGATTATGGGTTCTCTCCGCGATGGGCGCACCGGCTGGGTTGATGGCCATGATTGTCAGTGTTTTGCTGGGAATCATCGTGGTGTTAGTGGTCAACCTGGGCTGGAAACTCTCCGCACATACAGCGGTCGCCGTGTTCTTTGCCGCGGCCATGGTGTTTTACTTCGGCCCTTGGGCTCTGCTTGCAATGCTCGTACCTGGTTCAGTGGGATGGTCTCGAGTCCATCTAGGAGCACACACGATAGCCCAGGTGCTCGCAGGTGCAGCCGTGGGATTGCTGATCGGTTATGGTTTCGCTCAATTAGCCCCGTAATCAGGCTGCACTAGTCCGGCGGGTCTGACTGCTGCACTAGTGGGACGTGGTGATGAGGGCCTTTTCCTTTTTGGCGTAGTGGCGTTTTGATGCCCACGTAATGGTCGGTGCCAGGGCAACGAGCATCAGGGCCGTGTAGACGGTGGCATCGACGGCCACTTCAACATTGATCCAAATGTCCGTCAGGAGGAGGGCTGGAAGAACTGATACCAGTGCGAACCCAGTGGCGAATAATGTTGAAGCGACGCGCAAGACGGGAAGTGCTGAGCTATCCAGTGCTGCTTTGAAGGTCCACGGCACTAGAAGCATGGCGATGAAGGCCGGGTAGAGGCGACTGGCCAGCCGGTATAGCTCCACCCAGGATTGATCGGCATAGGAATTGAGTCCCATGGAGGACACGGGCACGTCGGCGACCCAGAACATGACAATCATGGCCAGGGAGGTCCCGAGGAAAACCCGACGCCCCCAAGCCCCGGTAATGACGTCGCGGACCGGCTTGCAAGCGAGGGCATCAGCGACGCGAAGCCCTACGAGGATAAAAGCCACGTTCAGGGTGAGCCGTGAAATGAGGTTGGCGGCGTTGACCCCACCAAGTGCTTCATCGACGGGAAGGTAAATCGCCGGGATGGCCAGAGCCAGGACGACGCTGATCAGCAGAAACGTCGCTAGGGTGGCTCGGTTCTTACCCTTCAAGGCCGCAGGGACACGAAGCGCAGCCAGAGTGAGGCACAGGGCAAGCAGGGCTATGGGGATTAGTTCAGTCATCCCAGGTTCTCCCAATACTCCTTCGCTTGGTTCCGGTCGTGGGTTTTACCCCAGTACTTTCTATTTTGTATGGCAAGTTTCTGGGTAGCAATGGAGAGAAGATCACTATCGCTCTGTGCTTGTAATGCGTTGAGGCGAGCCTCCGGCGGCCAGCCACCCTCCTGCTCAGTAAGTAGGCCAGTGACCACGAGCCCGCTAGCTAAGGACACTCCTGCGTACCGTGCGACGTCAATCGCAATGTCGGCGGGCAGGGTCCTTTTGAGCCTGGAGGAAAAGGTCGAGGTAGTGACACCAAGCCGAGTAGCCATGGCCGTGCGCAGATCCCCAGGGTCAATGGCGTCTATCCACGCCCGCGTCGAGTCCGTGTGCGGGAAGGCCCTGAGATCACCGGGCATGAACGGTAACAACTCATCGGCGCGGACCAGAATTTCTCGCAGGATATCCAGGTAGTGAACTTGGCTGATCAGTTCAGCGTTCGTTGGCGGCTTGGACCCTAGTGCAAGGTCGGTGTACTGCTCAAAGGAGGATAACTCCTCCAGCGCAGAGAATTCATAGGCGCGCGCTATTGCGACAACCGTTGCCTCAGATACTTTCCCTCGCACGATCTGCTGGTGCAGGGTGGTCCACTTGAGTCCTGTGGCCTGGGAGATCTCTCGCACGCTTCGCCCAGGAATCTTGGCATCAGACCACCGCTGAAACTCATGCGCGGTGATGGTCATGCCATGGGCCTTCCGGACGGGGATCTGACAGCTTCAGCCTACCCACCCACCATCTAGGCATTCACGAGATTCACGTTATGATGAAAACTGTAAACATGTGAGTGGTGGTTGGTGACGATAGGTATGTATGCAGTCTAAAGGTCTGTTCTACACGGCGGTGGTTTTAGTGCCGACGCTGTTTCTTGGGCTGATCCTGATGCTGGTGCTCCTCGGCGGTAGCGACCAGCCCGCGTCAGCGAGTGACTGCACTCCCGCTAGCGATTCAGAGATAGACCCTGAGGATCTGCCCACGGAGATGATTGCCGGGTATTCCGGGGATCAGTTGGTTAATGCCGCCCTGATTGTGAGCGCGGGCGAAGCACTGGATCTGAGTGTGACGGGTCAGACCATCGGCGTGATGACCGCTATGGGTGAGTCCAGTCTCCAGGTGCTCGACCGTGGCGACGGACCCGGCCCGGATAGTCGGGGTTTGTTCCAGCAGCGCGATAACGGCGCTTGGGGTTCTTACGAGGACCGGATGGACCCCACGATCAGCTCGACTAACTTTTTCAACGCACTCCAGGACGTTGACGGCTGGGAATCCCTCTCTCCCAGCGAGGCCGCTCACCGGGTGCAGCGCAATGCTGACCCGTTTCACTACGCCCAATACTGGACCGATGCTATCGACGTTGTTGAAGCCGTCGCTGACATTGAAGGACTCGAAACCTGCCTTACCGGTGGCCCGCAGCTCGGCGGTGAAGGCGATGATCTGCCGTGGCCCAATTCCCCGTTCTGCGCTATCGGAGGGACGTGCCCACCAGGGGCCGTGTCCCCGCTGGGCATGTACAACCGGGAGTGCACAGACTTCGCCCTATGGCGCCTTAACGCCATGGCCGGCGTCACCAGCGATCCATGGAAGTTCCACAACTCAGACCTCACTCTCGGAAACGCCGAACAATGGCTTAACGCATGGAACCGGCAGGGCTGGGACAGCGGACAGGAACCAGAAGTCGGAGCCGTCGCCTACTACGCGGCCAACGTCGGCGGAGCCGGATCAGTCGGTCACGTCGCTATCGTCGCCGGAATCAATGACGACGGCACGGTGGCGATCGAGGAATACAACGGCATGGCACCACCGGACGATCACCAATACAGCACCCGCAACATTCAGCCCGACGAAGTTAGCGCCTACCTCTACTTCCCCGGCGACGACTAAGGAGACCCCCTTATGACCACTCCAATCCCAAACACACGGAAACACAGAAAGATGTATTTCCGTGCAAGTAGTTTAGGTCTGACAGCTGCAGCGGTTCTGCTTTGTACAGCATGTTTCAGCGGCGACCAGGCTGGCGAACCAGCGCGCTACTCAGAACCGGAAACGACACCGACAAGCACCTACACACCTTCACAGAGCGTAGGAGACGGCCCGCAGGCACCCAACGCGGACGAGGTGCCCGAGAACCCCGAATGGACCCCCGAGGACGAGGACGCGGCCAAGCAGGTAGCTGAGGATGCGTTAGCCGACTTCGCCCGCCCCGACGTGGAGGAAACCCAGTGGGCCAACGACTTCGCCCGCTGGCTCACCCCCGAAGCAACCACTTCCTACTCAGCACTGGACCCGGCGAATGTCCCGGTCAGTGAAGTGACTGGCCCCGCGACCCTAGACATTGATGAAACCAACGGGTTCGGCGTCATTGCTACCGTGCCCACGGACATAGGCGACTACGGGGTTCAGCTCCTACGCCAGGGCCAGGATGAGCCGTGGAAAGTGAACCGGCTCTACCCGCCCGAAGGCACCAAATAACCACCTTAGTTTTGACTGCCCCACCTGCTTTATCGAACGAAACCAGCACTTACCGATCCGCCTCTGACGTAAGGAAACCAACACCATGACTACCAGCCAGGTCGAAGTACCGGCCTTCCCCAATGTGAAAGCTATTGTCCGTGCCAACGGCACCGGAGAAGTCGTCATTTCCGGGAACTCCCGGCCCATCGACGCACCCGACGAAACCACGCTGCGCCGCGAGGCCATGAACATCGTCATTGATCTAGCAGGCGTTCTTAACCGCCCGGTCCGCGTCTATACCGAAGGCCCCGAGGGAGACGGCGAACTCGTCGTGCACCCCGACGGGAACATTGAAGAAATCGCTGCTGAAACCAAGGGCCGTAGGCGACGGGCAGAAACCCCGGTCACGACCACGGCACCACCAGTGATTCATGTAGACGACACGGTGAGCGAGGACACCATCAAACGGCCGCTGCCTCCCATCGAGCCAGCTGCTACTCCCGCGCAGGAGGCCACCAGCGCCTCTGTACCGCCGATAAGCTCAGTGCCCCGCTCAACGCCCGCACCGATAGTGCAGGAGCCGCAGGCACCGCATGCAGTGTCCCCGGACACTGCGCCAACCTCTGCCGCCCCAAGCACACCGGCAGCAGCGCCAACCCCTGAACCGCCTACCCGGCGGAGCCTGAAAGACACGTCGTTCCTGGTCAGTGATCCCGTGGTGCAGCCAGCGACCCGCGGATTCCGTGGAGCCATGAGCCGGATGGGTCTGCGTATGAGCCCTTCCGAATCGGAAATGGCCGAACGCGCTGACATTCACGCTGTCTCCCAGCACTGGCCGGGACCGCGCACTATCGCCGTCGTGAACCGTAAAGGTGGCGCGAACAAGACCCCGACCGTTGCAGCCCTGGCGGCAGTGTTTGCCCGCTACGGCGGCGGGGGTGTCCTCGCGTGGGACAACAACGAGAACCAAGGCACTCTCGGCTGGCGCACCGAGCAAGGCCCCCACACGTCAAGCGTGCTGGATCTGCTGCGCGATAAAGAGCAGCTACTCTCCCCCACCGCACACAACGCCCTGCTGGCGCACTACGTGCACCACCAGACCGAGGACAAGTACGACGTGCTGCGCTCCGATGAGAACGACGAAGGAGATCACGAGATCTCCGCTGACGAAGTGGATGCCGTTCACACCGTAGCCGCCAAGTATTACCGCATGATTGTGATGGACAGCGGAAACACCGCAAGGGCCGCGAACTGGCGTGCCATGATCGGCCACACCAATCAACTAGTGATCCCCACAACGACCATGGAGGACCGTGCAGAGGCCGCGAAACTCACCCTGCAAACCCTGGCCGCCCGGGATGAGCACTCAGCCCAGCTGGCCGAAAACGCCGTCGTCATCATTTCCCAATGGAAAGCCGAGGACGGCGACGAAGCCCGCAGAATCGCTGACGGCTTCGCACCACTGGTCCGGCGCGTGGTCACCGTTCCTTATGACCAGGCCCTCAAAGCCGGACGCATCCGACACACCGCCCTGAAACCAGCCACGCAGCGCGCCTGGCTCGCAGCAGCAGCCGCAGTATCCGAAGGGCTGTAAGCGCGACATGGACTCCGACACGCCGAAGCATGTCCCACTTAACTCAATCAGATTCAGGTTGGATCAGGGGACAGCTTCAACCGGAAGAGGGACTATGGCACAGCGCAGCAAAGGCACACGCCACGTCATTACTGCACGCTTGCCGATTGACGACGCCGAAAAATTGGCAGCTGTCGTTGCGGCTACTGACGAAACCAGGAGCGACTTAGTCGCGCGACTAGTCCACAGCTACCTGAAAACCGTCGACCTCGACCAGATTAACGGACAGGAGGCCTTGCCTATCGCCAAGGCCAGNGCCCTCATATCAAGTTATTCAGCTCTCCACCCCAAAGCTTGCCGGCGACCGGGTGAAGGGCCTCTATAAACACACCCTCCAGATGGAGAGGCCTTTATGCTGCCCACTCTACACGCAATAGCTAATACTGAAACAGTTTCAGAAACGCCGCGCCGCAAGATCCGCGGCCGATTTCGAGCCAATGGCGCGGCCCTTACCGTCGTCCCCGACGGTCACAAACGCACAGAACAGCCCCTTGATGGTGGCATTCTCGGGCCGATCCCCCGCAGCCTGCACAGGCGGATTTCACGCGAGTTTGAAACAGCTCCTAGCGTCATCAACCGCGCTATCCCCGCCGGTAGTGCCCGCGCCGCACATGGCGACCAGGTGATGGCCCGGCTACGCCTCATCCTCTCCGAACTGGGGATGAGAGCCGACGGCCAACGCAACCACATCAACGCACTGACCGTTCTGATCGCGCACACCGACTACACCACCATGACCACCCGGCCAGGCTGGGAAGCCCTACAGAAAGGCACAGGCCGCGTAGAGCGCTCCGTCGCCCGCTACATCGACCATTTGATCAACTGGGGACTGCTAGGCCGCGTGGCCGGCGGCAGAAGCGCCGAGTTCAGCCCACCGGACGAGAATGGTGAACGTCACGGCGACGCGGCCGTATACGTGCTCTGCGTCCCCCACGACCTCGGCGTAGTCCCCGAGCCAGCAGTTGATCTTGTGGATATAAATGTCAGTCCTCCCGCCCTTGGGCGGTCCCACCTTCTTAAGAAAGAGTTAACTCCTACACGGGCGCGCGAAAAGGCACAAAAGGACGCGGCTGCGCCGCGACAGTCAGACATTGGCGCCGCAAGCGGCGCATCCGGCGAACTTACGCCGTATCGTCCGGAAATCCGATGGAACATTCACGCAACGACAAGCCGCCAAATACAGCGTCTGGCGGCGGCAACAGAGATTTGGCACCGCTCCCCTGTTTTCCGGCGAATGAGCCACAAAGACCTGGCATCGAGTCTGCGGGAAGCTTTTCTAGCTGGCTGGACCATTGCCGACATTGAGAATGCTTTCGATCACAAGCCTGACGGCACTCGCTGGCCCGACAGCGGGGCACCTGACGTGTCGCAGGAGTACACCCGTCAAGCATGCGCACGGTTGCGTGGATGGATCAGAAGCCGCCTGGACGGCTGGCGCACCGCTCAGGGAGAGCTACTGCGCTCCCCCGACCAGCGGAAGGCCGCAGAAGCCCGAGAAGCAGCAGCACGACAGGCTATCGCCCGTCGCCGGACGCTGGAGGAACAAGCCCAGCGAGCCGAGCTGGTTGGACGCCCGGACTCCCGCGCCAAGATTGTCGCTCTCGCGCAGATCAGGGCGCTCCGGACATGAGCACCACGTTGATCCGTGTTTCTGTTTTCCAGTATTTCCGTGTATACGCTTTTCTGCCTATACGTGTTTCTGTGTTTTAGTATAAAATTAAAACATGATACTTGCGCTGACAAACCTCAAAGGCGGAGTGGCGAAAACCACCAGCTCCCTCTACCTCGCAGCGGTCTACGCACAACAAGGAAAGACCGCCCTACTCGATGCCGACCCCCAAGGCTCAGCATCCGACTGGACAGCATCCATCGAGGACGACGGACTAGAGCTGCCCTTCGACGTCAAAGTGGTGAACCAGCGAACCATGGACCGTGCCGCCAACGGCTATGACTTCGTCATCATCGACACTCCCCCAGGCGATCCCCGGATCATCGACGCGGCCATGGCCGCAGCTGACCTTGTTCTGGTACCCACCGATGCCTCAGCAATCGACATTCAACGCGTCTGGCCTTCCATCGAAGCGGCCACCAAAGCAGGCAAACCCGTCGCGGTGCTGCTCGTGCGCACCAGATCCAACACCCGCAACCTCGCGGCTGCAATAGAAACCTTCGAACAAGCCGGCGTAGCCGTCCTTGACACCCATATCCCGCTGCGCGAGGAAATCAAAACCTCCTATGGCACCATCCCCACCACATTCCACGGCTACGAAACCGTAGCCGCCGACCTACTGGAGGTCCACAATGGCCGCTGAAAAACCGTCCCTTGCCGACAAAATGAAACCAAAGGTGACTCCCCCAGCGACCACCGGGAAAACCGCTGGCCGCACCGCCGGATCAGTGTCGAGCCACTTCAAGACACCAGGGGAGGAATACCCGAAACGCCTCACCTTGGACCTGACCGTGGCCCAGCACCGCAAGCTCAAACTCCGTGCCATGGATGAAGGATCAGCCATGAACCAGATCCTCCGCGATTTCATCGACACCCTGCCCGAATAAAACAGAAAAACAGATACACAGTTATCCGTTTTTCCGTGTTTCCGTGAATCTGTTCTTCTGTATATCGGTGAGGCTCCGGGCCACAACGGTTTGGAGCCTCACACGTTTCACCAGGTCAGCGAGGTCGACCTCTCTACGTTCGGACTGTAAAGACCTAAACAACCATCTTTTTGCTGCTGTCCTT
>NZ_ASZW01000017.1:0-4746 GCF_000468215.1 Arthrobacter sp. CAL618
CGCCCGCCTCACCCAATCCGGCAAGGACGGCGCTGGTCTTTGCCGGGCGGAAACCCATGGCGTCCATGCCCTTACTGGTTCCGTCGATGCCTCCGCCGCCGAACCAGCCGAACAGTTTCTGTGAACCGTGGGCGACGAGGACGCCGCCAAGGGCTACCCGGAAGATGGTCTGCGCGGCGGTTGCTGCAACCGGCGTGTTTGTTTGATACGTCATGGAATTCCTTCGGTGGGGGGGTGTGGTGCTGCGGACAGCTCTCCTTCTATAAGGCATCCCGGAGCCAGTTTCTTCCCCGGAAGCCGAAACCGGTCAGGACCTCCGGCGGGCGCGCAGCACCGCATCGTGGATGGTCAGGGCCTCGCCGTCGTGAGTCTGCACCCGTTCCCGCGACTCGGTCACCATGTCCCACTGCCCCGGATCCAGGAGCAAACCAATCTCCTCGGCGGTGTAGAAGAGGTCGGAGCGGGGAGGCCGGTGCGCGCCGGATTCCATGTCGGTCGGGTGGTGGCCCACGATCAGCAGGGTGCCGCCGGGCGCGACGGCGGCCGCCAGCCGGGTAAATAACGGTTCACGCTCTTCCTTGGGCAGGTGCATGAACTGGGCTGAGATGAGGTCGAAGGAGGACACCGGGGGAGCCCACTCCAGCAGGTTCTGGCGGGTCCAGGTGATCCGGGCGGCCGACGCTTGATCGGTTGATGCATTCTCGGCACCGCGGGTGAGGGCCACCTGGGAGATGTCGACGGCAGTCACCGTCCACCCCTGGCGGGCGAGCCAGATGGCGTCTCCGCCTTCTCCGCAGCCGACGTCGAGCGCAGTTCCCGGCGTCAGGTCGGCCACCTCGGTGACGAGTTGTGCGTTGGGCTGTCCGCTCCAGACGGAGGGCCGATCGTTGTAGAACGCGTCCCAGTAGGTCTGGTCGTATTCGGTGAACGCCTGCCCGGGGGTGTCGTGCGGCTGGTGGTCGTGGGAGGTCATGAGGCGGTCACCTTTGAGGTTGAGTCGGTTTGGTCGAGGCCGCGGTGCGCTGCGAGGTCGCGCTTCAGTTCCTCTTCCATAGGACCATGTTAATCATCGCGCCGGTCCACGAGCCATCGGCCGCCGACCCGAGCACCCGCGGCAGATATACGACGGCGACTAGCCGGACGACCGCTCGTCGCACCACACCCGCAGATGGGCCCAATCTGTCAGCCACCCATTGACTGTTTCTGTGGTCAGACCTAAGGTCTTATTCGTTGGTAGAAATCTTATTCCACAATGTGGAAGTGCTTCGTCGTGTGAAACGCGCGGTCGGTGGCGTTCATAGTCGTGGAGTCATTCGGTAGCCTCAGTCAAAGGGGACTGGTTTATGGACAATCTTGCGGTGCTTAGTTTGTTGGCGTTGGCGCCGATCCTGGTAGTGGGGGTATTGCTGGCGGGTTTCCGCTGGCCAGCGAAATACGCCATGCCGGTCGGCTACGTTTTAGCAGTGCTGGTGGCACTGCTGGTTTGGGAGATGGATTTCACGGGCGTTCTCGCGGCGTCGCTCGAAGGGTTGATCGTCGCCGCGACCCTGCTCTATATCGTCTTCGGTGCGCTCCTGTTGCTCTCGACGCTCACCATCGGTGGCGCCATGGCGACCATCAGGGCGGGCTTCAATAACATCTCGGCCGACCGCCGGGTGCAGGCCATCATCATCGGCTGGCTGTTCGGCAGCTTCATCGAGGGTGCGTCGGGCTTCGGCACGCCGGCCGCCGTCGTCGCCCCGTTGTTGCTGGCCATGGGCTTCCCGGCGATGGCAGCCGTCATGGTGGGTCTGATCATCCAGAGCACGCCGGTGAGCTTCGGCGCCGTCGGTACGCCCATCCTGGTGGGTGTGACCAACGGGCTGGGCGGAGACCCGGCAGTGGGCGAGCGTATCGCCGTCCTCGGGCTGACCATGCCGGAGTACGTCTCGAACATCGGTTTCCAGGTGGCGGCCATCCACGCGATTGTCGGCATCCTGATCCCGCTGATCCTGGTCTGCATGCTCACCGGTTTCTTTGGCCCGGAGCGGCGTTTCCGCGACGGCCTGGCCGTCTGGCCGTTCGCCATTTACGCGTCGCTCGCGATGACCATCCCATATGTGACCGTTGCGCGTTTCCTCGGACCGGAGTTCCCGTCCCTGTTCGGCGGACTGATCGGACTGATGCTGGTCATGTTCACCTCCAGCAAGGGCTTCCTGATGCCGAAGGACACCTTCGACTTTGGACCGCGCTCCTCCTGGTCCGACCGCTGGATGGGCACTATCGAACCGTCCGAGGCAACCGACGTCCGGACCCACATGAGCATCATCAGCGCCTGGTCGCCCTACGTGCTGATGGCGGTCCTGCTGGTAGGCACCCGGGTGATCGCTCCGCTGAAGGAGTTCCTGACCGGAATTCAGATTCCCTTTGAGAACATCCTCGGCACGAGCATCACCACCAATGTGCAGCCGTTCTATTCGCCGGCGTTCCTGATGATCCTCGCCGCCATCTTCGGTTACCTGATTCACCGGATGAGCGGGAAGCAGATTGCCCAGACGCTGAAGGTGTCAGGAAAGCAGTTGGCTGGCACCGCCGTCGCCCTGCTGTTCGCCGTCCCGCTGGTGCGGGTGCTGATCCAGTCGGGTCCGGACCTCAACGACTCGGGCCTCTCAAGCATGCCGGTCACCCTGGCCGAGGGCGCCGCAGCCATGTCCGGTGTCTCCTGGCCGGTCATCGCGCCGTTCATCGGCGCGCTGGGGGCGTTTGTTGCCGGGTCGAACACTGTGTCGAACCTGACCTTCGCCCAGTTCCAGTTCTCCACCGGTGTGGCCATCGGTGTTCCGCCTGAGCAGGTTGTCGCCGCACAGGCGGTGGGTGGTGCCGGTGGTAACCCGATTGCGATCCACAACATCGTTGCGGCCTCCGCGACCGTTGGCCTGCTGGGCCGGGAGGGTGACCTGCTGCGCAAGACCATCCTCGTGACCCTGTACTACTGTGTGGCGGCGGGAGCTGTGGCGTCGCTGTTCATCTTCGGTCTGGGCCTGAACCTCGGCACCTTTGTGCTGGCGGCCCTGCTGATCGGGCTGGTCTTCCTGGCCCGATGGATGATGCGCTTCCAGGGCAAGGATGCGCTGTCGCTGGTCGGCGGTGGATCCGTGCATGGTGATGGTGCTGTCAATAGTGCTGGTGCGGCGACCGGTAGCGGTTCGACCGGGCGCGGTTCGACCGGGCGCGGTTCGACTACCCGCGGTTCGATTGGGCGCGATTCGACATCGGGGGATGACGACGTCGACAACCGGGATCGGCTATAAGCTACACCGGCGGGTCTGGGTCACTCCGCAGAGCCTAGGCACGACCAACGAAGGGGCGGCATCCACAGAACCCGGATGCCGTCCCTTCGCTCGTTACAAAGGGGTGCACGAACCGCACGGCGTCCACGGAAAAGTGGCCAACCCGCAGGATTGCTGTTGGGCGACCACTCTTGAGCGGCTACGGCGCTTCTCTGCGCGCCACCCTGTTCGTCTTCGACACCCGGGCTGGCCCGCACCAGAAAAAAGCGCACAAAAAGAGGGCGGCCCGGGTAACCGGACCGCCCCTCGCGAGAGACCTAGATGGCCTTGCCGGGGTTGAGGAGTCCGTGTGGGTCGATGGCGTCCTTGATGGACCGCATGACGTCGAGGGATACCTCGCCCAGTTCGGGCAGCAGCCAGTCACGCTTGAGCAGCCCGATGCCGTGCTCGCCGGTGAGGGTGCCGCCGAGGCTCTTCGCCAGGTAAAACATCTCGCCGAGGGCGACCTTCGCCGGTCCCTCGGTGACTGAGTCCTCGGGATTGAGGACCAGCATGGGGTGCAGGTTGCCGTCCGACGCGTGGACCACCGAGTAGATCCGCACCCCGGTGCGCTCTGAGATGTCCTTCAGGCCGACCGCCACCTCGGCCAGCCGGCCCCGCGGGACGCCGATGTCACCGATGGACACCCGGCCCAGTTTCTCCAGGCAGGGAATGGCCTCCCGGCGGGCGGTAATGAGTTCCGCGGCGTGTTCGTCGTCCTTCGCTTTCTCGATCGAGGTGGCGAACGGCCTGATGGCCTCGATCAGCACATCCTGTTCCAGATGGGCGCCGTACCCGTCGGTCTGTGCCAGCAGGAACGCTCCGCCCTGCGACCGGTAGGTGGTGCCCATGGCCATGTCGATCGCCTCGAGCGTCTGACCGTCGATCAGCTCCAGCATGGACGGCTGGATCCGGGACGCGATGACGGCGGATGCCGCCTGCGCCGCGGTGGCGAAGTCCGGGAAAAAGGCGGCGACGGTCGCCGTCGCGACCGGAAGTGGGCGGAGCCGCAGCGTCGCCTCGGTGACGACGCCGAGCGTCCCCTCGGAGCCGACGATCAAGGCGTTAAGGTCATACCCCGAGACGCCCTTCATGGTTTCGCGGCCGGTCCGGAGCTGACGGCCATCGGCGAGGACCACGTTCAGTGACAGCACCGCGTCCCGGGTGACACCGTATTTTGCGCACCGCATGCCACCGGCGTTGGTGGCGACGTTGCCGCCGATCGAGCAGATGGATGTGCTGGCCGGATCCGGCGCGTAGAACAGCCCGTATTCTCCGACGGCGGCGTTCAGGTCAGCGTTCAGGACTCCGGGTTCGACGACGGCGAGCTGCTCTACCGGGTCGATGCGCAGGATTTTGTTCATCCGGGATACGTCGAGGACCACTTCGCCGGACCGTGCGGAGGCACCGGCGGCGAGCCCGGTGCCAGCACCACGGG
>NZ_ASZW01000017.1:4754-12659 GCF_000468215.1 Arthrobacter sp. CAL618
GGTGGGCGGCGGCCAGCCGGAGGGTGGAAACGACGTCGTCGGTGGTCTCGGCGAAGACAACCCCGTCCGGCAGGGACTGCGAAACGTAGCCGGAGCGGTCGGTACTCGCATCGCGCCGGTCTGCTTCGGATAGGGAAGCTGACCGTGCCCCGGCCAGGACGGCTGATGTGGAGCTGGTGTGCAGTGACATTGGCGTAAAACCCCTTTGTTGTACGGATCAGCGGTGATCAATGACGATGCGTTTATTCGCATTGTGGAAGAACACTTCTGCTGATTGGATAAAATCCTAGGGGGTCTCACGGGGTGGGTCAATGCAGCTGCGCCGAATGCCCTCGCCTGTGCGCTGGAAGGATGCCACTGCCCCGAACCCGGGACCAAACCGGGCGGGTCAATGAAGCGCGGGTGGGTGTCGCGCTGCGGCGCAGTTCGCCTACGCTACGGCCGAAGCCTCACTATTCGCCGGGCTGTACTCGGCCCGGACCAGGATGGGGAGGTGGTCTGAAGCGCCGCGCGGCAGGGTCTCAACGCTCTGGATGTCCAGCCCGCGGGAGGTCGCGAAATCGAAGTGCCCCCGGAAGACTCGGTAACGGGTATAGGTCCTCAGATCGCTGAGCGACAGGTCGTACCCGGAGTCCTTCATATGCCTGGTGAGACGCTGGGTGAAGAACGGGTAGTTGAAATCGCCCAGCATGAGGGTCGCCACTCCAGTGCCCATCCCGAGGAGCTCGGCGTGCGAGGCGTGGATCTGTTTGCGGCGCAACGAATTCGACGCCGTCAGCGGAGCAGCGTGGAAGGATCCCACCACGAGGCCCTGATCGGTCTGGTTGTCGATGAGTTGGAGGCCGATCAGTCGCTCATGTGCGGGAGCGAGCACACGGTCGTGAAGCGACTTTTTCAACATCATGGCCCTGGTATGAAGGGCGGTGAAGCGCTCTTCCCGATAGTAGAGGGCAAGCCCGAGCCGGTTTTCCCGCGTGGCAATCGCCAGCTGCAGGTCGCCCACGGTTGCCGGCAGGTCGGAGGCATCGCACTCCTGAAGGCACAGCAGATCGACTGCGTACCGCTGGACAAGGTCCTCCAGCTCATCGCTGGCCTTGTGCTCGCGCAGGTTGTAACTGATGGCCCGTATCAGGTGAACACTCCTTCGTCTGGCTGATGACAGCAGGATTATTGTACGCACCTCAACGATAGACAGGGTAGGCGGTCTGTTGGTCTGGCTGCGAACAACAGATCACTGACTGAGCTTGCCGCCCGGGTCGTCTCGGCGCGCCTTCGTGGCATCGAAGCATGCTGTGCTTGGCTCAGCAGATGGGTCATGAGCAAACCAGTGCCGCGGTCGCAGCTTTTGGTACGTCGATTAGCCTGATCGATGTGCTGACCGCCGTCGGCATCCTGGTTGCGGCTGGTGTGACGGCGTTCGTGCTGCGCAGAATCATTTTGCGTCGCTCGCGTACCCAGCAGAGCACCCATCTTTCAACCTGGTATACCCTGTCACGGCTGGTTGCCTACACCGTTCTGGTGATCGGCTTCTTCCTGGCGATTTCGGCGCTCGGGGTGCCGCTGAGTGACTTCGCCGTGTTGGCTGGTGCTCTGGGGGTGGGCCTCGGTTTTGGGCTACAGGCATTGTTCAGCAACTTCATTTCGGGCGTGGTGCTGCTGCTCGATAAGTCGCTGAAGATCGGCGATTTTGTGGAACTCGAGTCCGGCGTGACCGGCGAGGTGCGCGACATCAAGATCCGGGCGACGACGATCGTCACCAACGACAACATTGACATCCTGGTTCCGAACTCCGAATTTGTCTCCGGCCGGGTGGTGAACTGGACTCACCGTGACGTGCTGCGGCGACTTCGCGTGCCCTTTGGGGTTGCCTACGGCACGGAAAAGAACGTGGTGAAGAAAGCGGCCCTCGAAGCGGCCGCAGCCGTGCCCTTCACCCTTCACCTCGACGGCCCCCAGCGGCCGCAAGTCTGGCTCAGCAAGTTCGATACGAGCTCGCTGAACTTTGAACTTGTCGTCTGGCTCAACCCCGAGGCCACCAAGAAGCCGGTGGCCGTGACGGCGGCGTACAACTGGGCGCTGCACTCCGCCCTGCAGGCGCATGGGATCGAAATTCCGTTCCCGCAGCGCGACTTGCACGTCAAGACGCTTTTCGGTCTCAGTGACGATGATGCCCGGCGTGCACTGGGACTGGCCGAGAACGTCACCCCAGACGAGGCGGGAACCCGGCACTCACAGCCGTCAACCGGGGGTGAGGATAAAGACGACAACGACCACAACGACGCCGCGGACGATGTGGGTGCCGACAATGTTCCCGATGACACCGCAGCCGAGGTGCGCTCGGCTACGGACGATTGATTCGCCCCGCCGGTGCGGCTAGGAGATCTGCAGACCTCCGTTGATGTCGTAGGTGGCGGCGGTGATGTAACCGGCGTCGGGGCCCACCAGGAAGCAGATCAGGGCGGCGATGTCGTCGACAGTGCCGACCCGGCCCATCAGGATGTCCTTGGACATGTCCTGCTTGCGTTCCTCGGTGAGGGTGCCGCCCATGATGTCGGTGTCCACCGGGCCGGGTGCCACAGCGTTGACGGTGATGCCGTGCTCGCCCATTTCGCGGGCCAGCGCCCGGGTGAAGCCGATGATGCCGGCCTTCGACGCGCTGTAGGCGACCTTCGAGTAGGTGCCGCCGCCACGCTGCGCCGAGATGGAGGAAATGCTCACCACGCGGCCGAGCTTCCGCTCGATCATCCCGTGCAGGGCGCGCTGCGTGACCAGGAACGTGCCGGTCATGTTGACGGCGAACACCCGGTCCCAGGCCGCCTTGGTTTCCTGCATGAACTCGGTGGGGGAGCTGATCCCGGCCAGGTTGACCAGCGCGACGATGGGCGGCACCGAAGCTTCAACAGTGGTCAGAGCCGCGTCAACCGAGGCCTCGTCCGACACGTCGGCGGCGACGCCGACCGTCTGCACGCCGTGGCGCTGGGCAATGTCCGCAGCGGCTTCTTCGGCTGCTGCTCCGTCGATGTCGAGGATGGCGATGGACCAGCCGTCGCGGGCCAGCCGGTCGGCTNCGGCCGATGCCGCGGGCCGAGGCTGCGCCGGTGAGGACTGCTGTGCGTTCTGTCGGGAAGGTCATGTGGTCTCCTGTTGTTGTTTTTCTGGGTGAATGAAGTGCTCGTAGTCGTCGTACGTCTGGTTGATGTGGGCCTGCATCGCCTTGCGTGCCACCTCGGGGTTGCGGGTGCGGATCGCGTCGAGCACCAGGCGGTGGTGCTCGATGGCGTGCTGCTGCACCTCGTGGAAGGACGAGGTTTCGCGCCGCATCGTGTGCAGCAGCTGGCTGAGCGGTCCGAGGATCACCGGCACAAAAGGATTCGCCGAAGCGCGGAAGATCGCCTCATGAAACGCCATGTCCGTGGCGGTCACAGCGTCAAGGTCCTTCGCCTCATGTGCTGCCTGCAACGCGACGTTGGCTTCCTCCATTCGCGCGAGGTCCTCATCGGTGGCGTGCAGGGCGGCCAGTTCGGCGGCACCCGTTTCTACCATCCGCCGGATTTCGAGGAGCCGCAGCGAGATGTCGGGGGAGTCGGCGGTGGTCGACGCGTACCTGACGATTGCCTGCAGATCGGTCCACTGGGCCGCCGGATTCACGTAGGTGCCGAGGCCCCGTTTGATCTGCACGATGTGCTGCGCCTGGAGCTGCTTGAGCGCCTCGCGCACCGTCAGCCGGCTTACATCGAGGGAAGCGGCCAGATCGTTTTCCGGGGGCAGCGCGGAGCCGGGTGGAAAGGTGCCGTCGATGACCTGTTCGAGGAGGTCATCAAACACCGACTCAGCGAGCGGCTTCCGTGCCATCTGCATCCCCTCCAACGGTCCTGCGCCGGGGTGCCACCACTTTGATCACTGCTGAATCATCGGCAGTACCCAACCCCTGTGTCTGGCCCAGCAGGAACAGCTGCTCGGCTGCCGCAGCCACCGGCGCCGCGAGTCCCGCACTCCGTGCGGCCTTGCCTACGATGCCCAGGTCCTTCACGAAAATGTCCAGCCGGCTCAGCACGTCGGCGTCGCCGTCGTACCCCTGCACCATCCGTGGACCGCGGTTGGAGAGCATGAACGACGACGCCGCCCCGGTCTCCAGCGTGGCCAACGTCAGCTGCTGGTCCAGTCCGAGCGCATCGGCGAGAGCCAACGCCTCGGCGGCTGCGGCAATGTGCACACCACAGAGCAGCTGGTTCACGGTCTTCATGGCTTGCCCGTCGCCGGCTTTGTTCCCCACCACGGTCAGCGTGGAAGCAAGTCGCTCCAGCACCGGCCGCGCTGTCTCCAGGGCGGCGGGGTCGGCGCCCACCACGATCAGCAGGTCGCCTTCGCCGGCTCGTACCGGGCCGCCGGATAAGGGTGCGTCGACCAGGGCCACCCCCAGTGCGCTGAGCCGCTCGGTCCAGGAGGCGACGGCGTCTATCCCTACGGTGCTGGTCATGACGACGACGGCGCCCGGTGTCAGTGCCGGTGTCAGTGCCGGGGCAATGCCGTCCTCACCGAAGAGGACACCTTCCACCTGGGCGGCGTCGCGGACCGCGAGTAGAACCAGCCCGGCGCCGCTGACGGCGTCGGCGGCCGTCGTGGCACAGGTCAGCCCGGTCGCTTCGGCCCGTTCCCGTGAGGCTGGCATCGGGTCATACCCGGTGACAGTGAAGGCGCCTGCGAGCCGGGTTGCCATCGGCAGGCCCATGGCACCGAGGCCCAGGACGGCGACCCCAGTCTGGTCGTTATTGGCAGTCTGCGAGGTGTTAGGCGTCATCGGGTGTTCCAGTCGTAGTGGGGGACGCAGTAACGGGCGAGCGGAGGATGTCCACCACGTCAGCGAGGGAGTCATCGGTGCCCACGTTGCCGGCGAAGACCACGAACGGGATAGAACGAGCCGGGCCGTCGGCCGGCTGCCAGAGTGAGACGATCCCGGGCAGCATCGGACCACGCACCAGCGCATGCCGGATGGACAGCCCGTGGGCGGCGACGTCGGAGGAGGTGATCCCGCCCTTGGCGATCACAAACCTCACGGGAGCCGTCGCGATGGTGGAGCTGACGACGTCGACTATTGCCTGCGAAATGGTGCGGGCGAACTGGAGGCTCTGCTCTGGATCGTCGGAGCGGATCAGGCGGCGGCTGGTGTGCAGGATGACTTCGCCGTGGGGGAGCCCGACGACGACGGCGCGCACCGCCTCGGCTACTCCAGCATCACGGCGTTCGGGATCGAGGACGGCTTCGACGGCGAGCTCAACGAGGCGGGCCTCGGGTCGCCGGGCCACCAGGGCATCCAGCTGCCGGGTGGTCAGCCCCACATGGGAGCCCACCACAATGAGCCCGCCCGAGTCCGGGGCGTCCAGGTCGGCGAAGACTTCCTCGGCGGTCAGCGGCGGGCGTTCCCTCTGGCCAATCCGAGCCCTGACAAAGGGTGGCCCCACCCGGTGGAGCAACTTCTTGCCCCGGCGTTCGGCTTCCTCGAGGCCCAGAGCCAGGGCCCGGAGGTCGTCCTCGGTGACCGCATCGACGACGATCGGGACGGCGTCGGCCGCCTGATCGAGGGCATCGGCAATGCCCTGCGAGCCGCCGCGGATGGTCGACAGGTCCAGTCGGATGACGGCGGCGGCCGAACCGCCAGTCTTCTCGGCCACGTAGTCACCCAGGTCTGAGGACGTGAACCCGAAGGTGGCATCCTGGGCGAACTCGGTGTCAGCCACGGGGGTGAGGGCGCCGTCGTTCCCGCGCAGGTAGTGGACGCTGCCGATGGTGACGCGACCGGCGTCGGGAAAGGCTGGAACCATGACCACGCCGTCGGTCTCGGTGCCCGCGAGGGAGAGCAGGGTGGCGGCGATGACGTCGGTCTCGAGCGGGAAGTGACCGCGGAGGGTCGAGTCGCTACGGCTGACAAACCCGATGGTGACTCCGGCGTCCGTGGCGGCATCGAGGGAGTTGGTGACGATTTCCCGGTTGCGCGACGCGGTGGTTTCCGGGTCGAGACTGCGGGTGTTGGTGAGGACGTAGACCGCTGGTGCCGGTGCGCCGCCGATGCGCTGGGCGAAGGCCCACGCGAAGTCGCTCGGCTCCCAGGAGGTGAGGACCGGCAGGTCGGCGACGGACTGGGTGCCGGTCGGGTCGTCGTCGAGCACCACCAGGATCCGTCCGGACGCCTGTACGGCGGCAGCGATCACCTCCGGCTGGATAGCCTGGACAGCTGGGTAGCCGCTGAGCAACTCTTCTTCGAGTATCACTGGTCCGCACTTTCGTCACTGGGTCTTCGCCACAGGCAGTCACTGGGTCTTCGCCACAGGCACTTGTCAGATGTCTTATGTCTGGTGCTATTGTGACAGGCAGCACAGTGCCCGTCAAAGTACCGACCAGGCCGGTGTGAACCCCTGAGATGGCAACGAGGCCTGCTCAGTGACCGAGGAGCAGTACGTGGATATACAACTTCTTTTGGCGCTCGTCCTGGGTATCGCCACCATCATTGTTTTGGTGTTGAAGACCCGGCTCGATGCGTTTGTAGCACTCTTGATCGCTGCGCTGGTGACCGGCATTGTTGCTGGCCAGGCGCCGCTGGATATCGTTTCGGCAATTACGACCGGCTTCGGCAACACCCTGGCATCGATCGGCATTGTGATTGGCCTGGGCGTCGGGATCGGCAAGATCCTCGAAGTGTCGGGGGCCGCCAACTCGCTGGCCATGGCCTTCCTGAAGCTCTTCGGCAAGGGCCGCGAGCCCTGGGCACTGGGTAGCGTGGGCGCGCTGGTGTCCATCCCGGTGTTCTGCGACTCCGGCTACGTCATCATGAACCCGCTGGCCCGCTCGATTGCACGGGTCAAGCGCGCCGGGTACATCACCCTCGCGCTGGCCCTCGGCTGCGGCATGACGCTGACCCACCACCTGGTGCCTCCGACGCCCGGCCCGCTCGCCGTCGCCGGCATCCTCGGCGCCGACCTCGGGGCCCTGATCCTCGCGGGTCTCGCGTTCACTGTTCTGCTGCTGCCGATCGTCGTCTTCTACGCCCAGTGGATCGGCCCGAAGATCGAGCCATCCATGAACGAAACGGTTCGCGAGGCCGTTTACGGCACGTCCCACGCCAGGACCGGACGCCGTAGCGGCGGCACCGCTGTTGCCGACCACGACGGCGTCGCCGGCACCGATGACGATGCTCCGTCGATGGACATCGACAACACCACCCTCGGCACACCTCCTGCGGGCGCCAAGCCGCACCGGGTCGGGGCGTTCGTTGCGTCGCTGCCACTGCTGGTTCCACTGCTGCTCATCATCATGAACACCGTCAGCGGTGCGATCGACCAGAACAACCAGGGCGTTGTAGGCACCGGGGAATACACGCCGTCGTCGTGGGTTGTTCCCCTCGCGTTCATCGGTAACCCGGTTGTTGCACTGGTGATCGGCGTCATCCTGGCCGTCTATGTGCTGCTGCCTCGCTGGACCCCGCGTTCGAAGGTGCAGGGCTGGTTCGGTGAGGCTGCAGCCTCGGCCGGTCTGATCCTTCTCATCACCGGTGCCGGTGGAGCACTCGGTCAGGTGCTGCGTAGCTCGGGTGTGGGCGACGCCCTCGCCGAGGCAATCGCCAGTACTCCGCTGCCAGCGTTCCTGGTGCCGTTCCTGATCGCAACGCTGGTCCGCATCGCTCAGGGTTCGGGCACGGTCGCTATGATCACCGCGGCATCAGTGACCGCGCCGCTGGTCGGCTCACTCGGTATCGATCCGATCGTTGCGGCGCTGGCTTGCACGGCCGGTTCGATGGTGTTCAGCTACTTCAACGACTCCTACTTCTGGGTGGTCACCCGCTTCGCCGGCCTTGACGGCGTCGCAGCCCTCAAGGGCTGGTCTGGCATTACGACGGCGGTCTGGGTCGGCTCG
>NZ_ASZW01000018.1:0-20677 GCF_000468215.1 Arthrobacter sp. CAL618
GGGACCCAGGCGGGGAGTTACTTCCTCAGGGACTGAGCGATCTGAGCCATGATCGTCGGGTCGGACAGGGTTGACGAGTCGCCGACTTCCCGGCCCTCGGCAACGTCCTTGAGTAGGCGGCGCATGATCTTGCCGGAGCGGGTCTTCGGGAGCTCGGGCACCACCAGGATGTTGCGCGGCTTGGCGATCGGCCCGATCTCCTTGCCCACGTGGTTGCGCAGGGTGGTGACGATGTCGTCGTCGTCGACGGCCGAGCCACGCAGGATCACAAACGCGACCACTGCCTCGCCTGTCGTCTCATCGGAGGCACCGACGACGGCGGCCTCAGCCACCGACGGGTGGCTGACCAGCGCCGACTCGATCTCGGTGGTCGACAGCCGGTGACCGGAGATGTTCATCACGTCGTCCACGCGGCCCAGCAGCCAGATGTCGCCGTCCTTATCGCGCTTGGCGCCGTCCCCAGCAAAGTACATGTTGTCGAAGCGGGACCAGTAGGTGTCCTTGAACCGCTGCGGGTCGCCCCAGATGCCGCGGAGCATGGACGGCCACGGTTCGCGGACCACCAGATACCCGCCCGAACCGTTGGGCACCGATTCGCCCATCTCATCCACGACATCCACCGAGATCCCCGGCACTGCCACCTGCGCGGAGCCCGGCTTGGCGTGCGTGACGCCCGGCATCGGGGCGATCATGTGCGCACCGGTTTCGGTCTGCCACCAGGTATCCACGATCGGTGCACTGCCCCCACCGATCATTTCCCGGTACCACATCCACGCCTCAGGGTTGATGGGCTCACCCACGGAGCCCAGCACGCGGATCGAGGTGAGGTCGTATTTCTTGGGGATGTCGCGGCCCCATTTCATGAACGTCCGGATCGCCGTCGGAGCCGTGTACAGGATGGACACCTTGTACTTTTCCACCAGTTCCCACCACCGGCCCTGATGCGGGGTGTCGGGGGTGCCCTCGTACATGAGCTGGGTGGCGCCGTTGACGAGCGGCGCATAGGCGACGTAGCTGTGCCCGGTGACCCAGCCGACGTCGGCCGTGCACCAGAACACGTCGGTCTCCGGGCGCAGGTCGAACGTGTTCTTGTGGGTGAAGGCCGTCTGTGTCAGATACCCGCCGGTGGTGTGGAGGATGCCCTTAGGCTTCCCGGTGGTGCCCGAGGTGTACAGGATGAACAGCGGGTGCTCCGAGTCGTGTCCGACGGCGGTGTGATCGGCTGATGCACCGCCGACGGCGTCACTCCACCAGACGTCCCGACCTTCGGTCCACTCCACCGGCTCGCCGTTGCGCTTAACCACCACGACGTTAGTGACGGTGTGCCCCTCGCGTTCCAGGGCGCCGTCGACGGCTGGCTTCAACGCGCTGGGCTTGCCGCGACGGTAGGTGCCGTCCGCCGTGACGACGAGCTTGGCTTCAGCGTCATCGATCCGGTTGCGCAGAGCCTCGGCGGAGAAGCCGCCGAAGACCACCGAGTGCACAGCACCAATCCGGGCACAGGCGAGCATGGTGATGACTGCCTCGGGGATCATCGGCAGGTATACCGCCACCCGGTCACCCTTCTCGACTCCGAGCGAGAGGAACGCGTTTGATGCTTTCTTGACCTCTTCCGTGAGTTCCGCATAGGTGTAGGAGCGGGTGTCGCCGGGCTCGCCTTCAAAATGGATGGCTACACGATCCCCTCGGCCGGCCTCAACGTGGCGGTCAAGCGCGTTGTAGGCGGCGTTCACCCGGCCTCCGACAAACCATTTCGCGAAGGGAGCGTCGGAGAAGTCGAGAGCCTGGGTGAAATCTTCGTCCCAGGTGAGCAGGTCGCGTGCCTGAGCGGCCCAGAACTCCGGCCCGGCCTTGCCTTCCTCATAGAGGGAGGGCTGAGCTACGGCATTCGCCGCGAACTCCTCGGTGGGAGGAAAGCTACGCTCCTCCAGAAGCAGATTCTCAAATGCGTCGCCTTGCGTGGTCTGGGTGTTCTCAGTCATGTTCAACCCTTCATCGTGCCGGATAGCGTTAGGCGGCGAGCCACCCGGTTCGAAACCGGCACGCAGCACCGCGATACTGCTGACCAGACTAACCGCGCGCACCGACTTTGTGTGGGCGCGCTCACATCCGCAAATGTGAATGGTCGAATTTCTGCGGTGAGCGGCGGTGAGAAGGGCGCGAGTGGACCCGGATGGCTAGTGGAGGAGGGGCGGGTTGACTACTCTGGTGACAGGAAGCAAGGCTGGCCACTGCGGCCCGCCCGGCCGCTGCGACGAATGGAATCCCGAAATGACACATCCGCACACCGATCGGTTCGCTGGCAGCAGCAGCGACAGTTCACACCGCGCCAGCGAGGCGGTTCTGGGCCCATTCACTCTCCGCGAGGCGGTGATCGGCGGTTCGGTGTTGCTGATCTTCATCGGCTCGCTGCTTCCCTTCTTCGAGGCCAATGACTGGTTCGGCAACCTGTGGAACGCGTCCTCCCTCTTCTTCCTCGGAATCGGTATCATCCTCCCGGTAGCAACTGCGGGCTTGATTGCCGCCCGGCGGCTCGGGACCGACCTGCGGATCGGTTCGCTTTCGGTCGACCAGTTCGCGTCGGTGGTGGCCGCGCTTGCGACGACCTTCTTCTTCCTGCAGACGGTCACCTCCTTCCACATTGGGCCGCTCATCTGCCTCATCGGCGGGATTGGCATGCTGGCCGCCACCGTCGGAGGCCCGCATCTGCCGATGTTCGCCCGAGATTTTGCAGGCCGTCCCAGCTCAAACGCCCACCTGATGGCCCGTAGCATCCTGCCAGCCGCACCGAAAAAGCCCAAAGCCTCCGAGCCAGTTGCGGCCGAGCAGGTTACCGAGTTCACTCCCCAGCCAGGCTCGACGGCGGCGGCAGGTGCCAGCGCAGCAGCAGCGGGCTTCGGCGCAGGTCACGCCGGGACCACATCGCAACCTGCCGCGCAGAAGAAGAGCCCAGGCATTGCCGGCAAGTTCGGATTCGGCGCCGCAGCGAAGTCCTCTTCGGGCGACCAGGGCCCGAGCAGGCCCGAGGCGCATCTGAACAGCGGGGTGGGGGCAGCAGCGGGGGTCCAGGACAAGGAACTGGCTGACGCCGATTCATCCGGCTACCCGCGGTTCGCTGATGAGGATTTCGCCCCGTATGGCACGTCCCCCGACTCGGCACAGTCGCCAGACTCTGCACAGTCCCCTGACCCGGCTCAGTCCCCTGACGCGGCACCGTCGCCCGACTCCGCCCAGTCGCCCGACGGCAACTCCGACGCTGGTGTCAGCTCACCGACCGCGGATCAGGCTCCGGTGGATACCGGCCAGCAGGCAACTGCAACCCGGAAAGCCGCTACCCCCGAAACATCCTCCGCAACAACTGCTGCAACCGCCGCCGCGACAACTGCGCAGCCGGTCGTGGAACGCCAGCCCAGCGAGTCCCAGGACTCTATCTCAGCGACCAAGGACGCGGACGACGACGCCCCGGTGGTGGAAGCCTTCTGGTTCGCCGTCGGTTCACCCCGCCCGGTGGTCGACGAGGCCTCGGGTGTCGAACTCTTCGTCCTGCTTCCAGGTGACTGGGAGGTGGGCATCGAGGACCGTGGCGAGGAATTTCTGGTGCAGGACAAGCGCACGGGCCGGATCGGTGTCATGCGGGATCTCACCAACATCGAGCGCGCACCGAGCGACGGCTAGGCACCGACAGTGGTCGGTACGGTCTCCGCGGGTTCCCATGATCCGTCGCCGCTCGCCATCAAGCGGCGGGCCCGCAGGATTCATCGCAGGCTGGCCGAGGAATACCCCTACGCCGTTGCTGAACTCGACTTCACCAATCCCTTTGAGCTTCTCGTAGCGACAGTCCTGTCGGCCCAGACCACCGATGTCCGGGTCAACCTCACCACCCCGGCCCTGTTCGCCAGGTACCCAGACGCCCGCCGTCTTGCTGAAGCCGACGAAATGGACCTGCAGGATCTGATCCGGCCCACCGGATTTTTCCGCGCCAAGTCGAAGAGCCTGCTGGCCTTGTCCAACCGCCTCGTCGATGAGTTCGATGGGGTGGTCCCACCACGCCTGGAAGACCTTGTCACCCTCCCCGGAGTGGGTCGTAAAACCGCCAACGTGGTGCTCGGTAATGCGTTTGGCATCCCCGGGATCACTGTCGACACCCACTTCGGCCGGCTCGCGCGGCGCTTCCGTTGGACCGAGTCCGACGACGCGGTCAAGGTGGAGGCCGACGTCGCCCGCTTGTTCGACCCGCCGGACTGGACCATGCTCTCCCATCATGTGGTGTTCCACGGTCGCCGGGTCTGCCATGCACGCAAACCAGCCTGCGGCGCATGCCCCCTGGCCGCCCTCTGCCCCGCCTATGGTGACGGCGAGGTGGACCCGGTCAAAGCCGCGAAGCTGCTGAAGTACGAGTTGGCGCCGGGGCGGGAAGAGTTGCTGCAGCTGATGCGCGGGGGCGCCACACGGCGCGAACTGCAGGCCGCCGGATACAGCCTCGGAGCATGAGTGCCCGTCAACAGTTGCTGGATCTGGCGAAGCGGTCGGTGTCGCAGCCGGGGACGCTGCGCGGCATCGACCCGGCAGAGGCGCGCCACGCAGCGGTCCTGATCCTCTTCGGTATCCTCGATGACCGGCCAGCTGAGTTCCATGCGGGCGCCGTGCCCGATGACCTGGACGTCCTGCTGGTGCTACGTTCAGGGTCGCTGACGGACCATCCAGGTCAGGTGGCGTTCCCAGGGGGCCGGATCGACGACGGCGACGACGGCCCGGTGGCGGCGGCGCTTCGGGAGGCGTGGGAGGAAACCGGCGTCGACACCGCCGGGATCGAGGTGCTGGGACCGCTCCCCGAGTCTGGGCTTCCGGTCAGTAACTTCCTGGTCACACCAGTGCTCGCCTGGTGGGCCGACCAGTCACCGGTCACGGTGGTCGACGAGGCGGAGTCCGAACACGTCTTCCGGGTACCCGTGGCGGACCTGCTCAACCCGGCGGGCCGACGTTCCGTGATTGGGCACCGCAACGGCGTCACCTGGACCACCCCGGCTTTCCTGGTCAGGGACGTCACGGTGTGGGGATTCACTGCGCTACTTCTGGACGCCTTGTTTGATGACCTGGGGTGGACCCTGCCGTGGGACAAATCAGATCAGATCCCACCACCGCTCTGACCGACCAAGGCACCCTATTTGGCGTCCGCGTAGGAATCCACCACCACCACATTGACCGCAAAGTCGATGGGTATGTCCCCGAACATCAGCCGGGTCGCCGACTGTGCCGCGTCGGTGACCACCCGGCAGACCTCGTCGACCTGGGATTCGGGGACATGCAGCATCACCTCGTCGTGCAGAAAGAACACCAGTAGGTCAACGGGGGCTGGAACTGCCTTCGCGCGCAATTGACGCCGCAGTTCCGCGAGCCAGCAGAGCGCCCATTCGGCGGCGGTCGACTGGACCACAAAGTTGCGGGTGAACCGGCCACGCGATCGGGCAAGACCTTCCGCACGACGCTGCTCATCAGCGGTGGAGCTTTGCTGCGACGCCAGCCACGCGTCAGTTGCCGGGGGGCAACCGCGTCCCAGGTAGCTGCTCACCACACCACCGGCCTCGCCCGTGCGGGCAGCACTCTCCACGACCCCGATAGCCTGCGGATAGGTGCGGGCCAGTTGGGGCATCAACCGGCCAGATTCGCCGGTAGTGGCGCCGTACATCGCGCCCAACATCGCAAGTTTGGCCTTGGCCCGGTCGCCAAAGCCCTGCTCGGCAATCCCCTGATACAGGTCTTTCCCCCGGGCCGCAGTTGCCAGCGCCGAATCACGGCCGAGCGCTGCCAGCACCCGGGGTTCCAGCTGCGCTGCGTCAGCCACCACAAACCGATAGCCCGGATCGGGTCGCACCGCGTCACGGATCTGTCGAGGAATCTGGAGGGCGCCGCCACCCCTCGAGGCCCACCGCCCCGATACCACTCCACCCACCACATACTCGGGTCTGAAGCGGCCGCCCTGCACCCAGGCATCCAACCAGGTCCACCCATTGGCGGTCAGCAACCGGGAGAGCTTCTTGTAGCGCAGCAGGGGTTCAATCCCCGGGTGCTTGTGCTGTTCCAGCTCCCAGGACCGCGTGCTGGTTACCTCGATGCCTGCCCGGTGGAGCGCTCGCAGCAGCTCCTGCGGTGAGTCAGGGTTAAAACCGGGGTTGTTCAGGTGCACCCGTAGCTCACCGGCTATCCGCTCCAGCTCAGCAGGCCGCACGCCTTCACGGGGGCGGGGACCCAGCTGCGATTCCAGCAGCTCCTCATGGAGATCACGACGCCACGGTATTCCTGCGTTCTCCATCTCGGCGGCCAGGAGGGCGCCAGCCGATTCAGCCGCTAGCAGCAGCGACAGCCGTTGGGGAAACCGCCCTTCCGCAACAGCCTGCTGCTGGTCGCGGAACTCGGTGAGAACCTCGTCCGGCCCGGGTCCGCCGGGGGCGGAGGGGGTCTCGAAGAGGCTGAACTGCCCTATCGATGCGGCAACCGGGGGAAGTTGCCGCGCGGGGGCCTGATCCTGTGCGTCGGCGCTGTCCTGCAGCTTGGTGATGTAGGGCAGGTCAGCTGCGAAGCGAGAGTGCCGCAGGATGTCCCGGCACAGGCTCAGGTCATGGCACCGCTCGACGCTGATCTTTTGGTGCAGGAGCTGCGGGTACCAGTTGCGGGTGGCATCCCACACCCAGCGCACCTTCTGCGCCTCAAAGTGGCGGACGGCCGCGGCAAGTTCGTCGTGCCCGACGACGACGGCCGCACCAGTGGCCGATCCCGACGCATCCGCGGGCTGCAGCACGGCGACGGCGTCGTCTGTCGACCCCCCAGCCGGCCAGGCAGGGCTGCCTGGAGCGGGCGGTGAGGACACGACAACATACATGGCTCTATTGTCTCCCGCCCCACAGACAATCCTGGTCGGGCTCGACACCCCGCAAACCGCTCCTGTGGAGGCACCCGTCCTCCACAGGAGCAATTGTCGGACGCCTGTCCACATACGCCCGCTAGACTGCCCGGGCATCAGCTCCGGGGCCCCACGCTTGACCCATGACAGAAGGACGTCCCTGGCTCCCGGCTTCCGGGCGGGCAGGCGTAGCGTTGGTGACCAGCTCGCAACGCATCCGGGATGAAACCGCGAGGGTCGCGGCCGCGGCAGGGCTGGAGCTGACTGTGACGACCACGCTCCCCGAAGCCCGCCAACTGCACCCCGCCGTGCTGCTCGTGGGCAGCGACAGCGCCGAAACAGGATCAGCAACTGACGGTGAGCTGATCCTGGTGGGCCTATCTGGGGAAGACGGTGCAGTGTGGCAGACAGCAACCCGCCTCAACGCCTCCCAGGTTGCCCTGCTACCCGCTGCTGCCGGCTGGCTGGTGGAACGCTTCGCTGGCCTTCGGGCAAGCGGCCCGCGCGGTCACGTCCTCGGCGTGATGGGCTGCACGGGCGGAGTCGGAGCCAGTTCGCTGAGCTGCTGGCTCGCACTCGCCGCGGCCCGGTCCGGTCGGTCGTGTCTGCTCCTCGACGGTGATTGTGCGGGCGGGGGACTGGATCTCGCCGTATCTGAATCGCTCTCCGGTATCCGGTGGGAAGATCTCGGTGAGGTCAGCGGCACGCTCAACCCAGATCAACTAGTGGATGCGCTCCCCGTGGTCAGGGGTGTATCAGTCCTGGCCATGGGAGGTTCGCCGGCGATTGAGGCAGGGATACTCGGCTCTTCAGCTGTTAAGTCAGTGCTGGACGCGGTTCGAAGCGGTTTTGACCTGACGATCGCTGACCTTCCGTCCGGGTGGCCCTGGGGCGGACCGCTGCTTCCCTTCTGCGACGAACTGGTGCTGCTCGTCCCGGGGCGCCGTCGCCCCCTCGCTGTGGCTCATTCGATCGTGCAACAAACCCAGTTTCTCCCCGTCGGTCTCGTGGCCCGCGGCCCATTCGCTCAGGACCTGGATCCGCACCGGGTGGCCGAGCTGGCGGGTGGGCCCCTAATTGGGCATCTTCCGCAGCTACGCGGCGTCCCCACGGCTGAACGGCAGGGACGACTCCTAACAATTGGCAAGCACCGCCGGGTGCAGGCCCTCACCGCGCAGGCGTTGGCCACGGTGCCTTTCCATGCGAGGGGAGCCAGGCCGTGAGCGATCTGACACGCAGCCGACACCGTGACAATACGCACCGTGACAATACGCGCCGAGACAGCGCGGGCCCTGACAGCGCGGGCCGTGATGATGGGAACCGTGGTGCAGCCGCGGCGATGGTGAGCGAAGTGCGCCAGGCGGTCCTTGCCGACCAGCTACCGCTCACCGGGGCTCGTCTGGCTGCCGCCGTCCAATCGACGGGCAAGCTGCTGGGGGCCACCGGAATGCTCCGGACCGTTGACCAGGTGCAGGCGGAGCTGCAGGGGTTGGGGCCGCTGCAACACCTTCTCGAGGACCTCTCCGTGACAGACATCCTGGTCAACGGGCCCGATGAGGTGTGGGTCGACGGGGGCGCCGGACTGCGGCGAACCTCCCTCCGTTTCCGTACCGATGCTGAAGTGCGTACCTTGGCAACCCGGCTCATTTCAGCCGCTGGTAGACGTCTCGACGACGGCAACCCGTGCGTCGACGTCCGCCTGGCTGCATTTCGCGTCCATGCTGTCCTGCCACCGGTGTCCAACCGGGGCACCCTGCTGTCTATCCGCGTTCAACGCCATCGTGAGTTCACCATGGACGAGCTGATCCAGTCGGGAACCCTTGATCCGCTGATGGCCGAGGTGTTGCACGCGGTAGTGGTGCGGCGGCTGAACTTCCTGGTCAGCGGTGCAACTGGCACCGGCAAGACCACGCTCCTGTCGACGCTGCTGGCCCTGAGCGCTTCCTCTGAGCGCCTGGTGACGGTTGAGGATGCGGCTGAGTTGAACCCGCGTCATCCCCACGCAGTATCTTTGCAATGCCGCCACAATAATGCGGAGAGCTCCGGTGCAATCGACCTGGCGGAACTGGTCCGACAAGCGATGCGGATGCGTCCCGACCGGCTGATCGTCGGGGAGTGCCGTGGCGCGGAAGTCCGGGAACTCCTCGCGGCGATGAACACTGGTCACTCCGGTGCCGGCGGCACGATCCACTCCAACTCAGCTGAAACCGTCCCCGCACGGTTGATGGCCCTGGGATCCCTGGCCGGCCTGAACCGTGAAGCAATCACCCTGCAAGCCGCCAGTGCGCTGGACGTCGTGGTGCACCTGGTACGCAGCCCGGGGGGACGGCAGGTTGCGGTGATCGGCCTGGTGGAACTTGACGACGCCGGCGCGCTAAGAGTTCGCCCCGCCCTTGTCCGGTGCGGCGGTGGATGTGAGGCGGCGCCGGGCTGGGCGCGGTTGCAGGATCTGCTCAGGATTGGACCACAGTCATGACGGGATTCGCCGTCGGCGGGTTGATGCTTGTGGCCTTTCTCATCCTCGCCGTAACGGAGGTCCGGAGGGAGGGCCAGAACAACGCTGGGGAGCCAACCGGGGTCGGGAACCGGATCGCAGCGACGCGCAACCTGACCCGACCCGCCCAAGTAGCCCCGTCGGAGCTGCCCCTGTTCGTGTACCAGCTGACAGCGCTGCTGCAGGCGGGAAGGGCGCCGCACCAGCTATGGCAGGACATGACCGTGGTGTATTCGGCGGCCGGCAGGGAACGGATCCCGGGTTCCGGTCCTGGGTTCGAACAGGTTGCGCTGCCAGTTGTTCGCGCCGCCCAGCAGGCAGCAGCAATCGGGGCTGGGATCCCGGAGGTCCTCCGGCGCGCAGCAGCTGATCCGCACGGACGCGAACGCTGGCGCCTTAGCCGAGTCAGGACCCCACCAGCGGACTGTTCAGGCATGTGGCGGGACCTGGCGGTATGCCTGGAAGTATCCGAGCGAAGCGGCGCGCCACTGGTCGAAGTCCTGGGCCGGTATGCCGCCCAGTTGGAGCAATCACTCAGCGCCGCTGCGTCACGGGCAACGGCGCTGGCCGGGCCAGCCGCCACCGCGCGTCTCCTCGGCTGGCTCCCGATCTTCGGACTTGGGCTGGGCTACCTGACCGGCGCTCAACCCCTCGCTATCCTGTTCGGGTCGCTTCCCGGGCTGGTGTTGCTGTGTACAGGGAGCCTTCTGATGGTGGGCGGACGAGTCTGGTCCAATCGGCTTGTTGCCGCTGCGGCCCGGGACGGCTGAGGTGACCGGGCTGCTGGTCTTTAGCCTGACGGGCGCGGCTTTCCTCCTGCTGACAGCGTCCCAGGGGCTGGTTGGTGTGAGGTGGGGTGACAGGGAGGTTCCCGGGCACCGGACAGGTGCACCGCCGTGGCGGTGGCGCCGCGGCGGTGCGCCGCACGCGAAGAATCAGGACGCAGACGTCCTCGACACCGCATTGATGATTGATCTTCTCGCCGCAATTCTGACCGCCGGGGCGCCAATCGGAGTTGCTCTCACATCACTCGCTGGCTCCTGTCCACCGTCGTTGGCACGTGGCCTGCGAGCCGTGGCGAGTGCCCTGTCACTAGGCGCTGATTGGGACGTGGCGTGGAACTCAGCCGTCGCCCGCTCAGATGTCCGGACGGGGGAAATCCTCGTGGTGCTCAGCAGCGCTTTGCGGTTCGCTGCACTCACCGGTGCCTCGTCAGCCGGAATTGTCCACACCCATGCATCGCAGCTCCGGCGCCGCAGAAATAGCGAAGCAGAGCAACGAGCGGCCACGCTCGGCGTCCGGCTCGTGGTGCCTCTGGGTCTTTGTTATCTCCCGGCGTTCATCTGCTTCGGGGTGCTTCCGGTGGTCTTCGCCCTGGTTCCGGAGTGGTGACGCCAGTGAATACCGATCTACTGAGACTTGTCCACATAACCCGGTTGCGGCGCCCAACGGCCGGGCACTGCCGGGCAGAGTGTGAAGAGGGCGTCCTGGCGCCCACCAACAACCTCCCAGATACCCACAGTCGGAGAGGACGGCGCAGTTCGCCGGTGCTGCAGCATACGAATACTAAGGAGAGAGATATGTCGTCAGTAAGAGGGTCAGGTTCGCAATGGAGACGTCGGGTTGCCGACCGGTGGCACCGCCTAGCCAATTCGGAGGCCGGGATGGCCACCGCCGAGTACGCGATTGCCACGCTCGCCGCGGTGGGATTTGCTGCCCTCCTCGTGGCGGTCCTGTCGAGTGGGGAGGTCAGGGGAATGCTGATGTCCCTCATCAGCTCGGCCCTGAGTTTCGGGTAGCTGGCTGATGCCAGGGATCAGGCCGGTGGTGATACGGCAGCGCGGTGCGGTGACGGCAGAAGTCGCGATTGCGCTGCCGTCGCTGGTTTTGCTCCTCGCGCTCCTCCTGGGTGCCGCAACCGCGGGACTGACGCAGCTGCGGTTGGAGGAGGCGGCCCGCGCAGGTGCCCGGGAGGTCGTGCGCGGCGAGTCAACGGGTCAGGTGCAAACGACGGTGCGGCGCCTTGCAGGTGGGAATGTGCAACTTGATCTAGTGAGCGACGGTGGCTGGTCAACGGTGACAGTCAGCTCACGTCTGGCCGTCCCGTTGCTGGACCAGTTGGGGTGGGAGCTGTCAGCGTCAGCAACGGCGCGCTCCGAGCTGCAGAGCGAGGAGTCCGCACCCACTCAGACCGGGACAGCCGGGCGTTATCACCTACAACCCGAGGCCCCGATCGGACCAGACGCGCCGCGGATAGGCCCGGTAGGCCCCGTAGCGACGGCAGGTAGGACATGAGGAGTCTGTGCGTCGCCAGGAGCCCCCACGCTGAAACCGGCGCCGGGGCGCACGCTGAAACCGTCGCCAGGAGTCCCCACGCTGAAACTGGCGCTCAAACCGGCGCTGAAACAGGGGCCGGGACCGCACTGATCTGTGGGTTCGCGCTGGTGGTTCTCACCCTGATTACGGCAGTAATCTTGTTGGCCCAGGTCGGTACGGCAGCGGCACGGGCAGCTACCGCCGCTGATCTCGCGGCCCTGGCCGCCGCCGACGCGTCGCGTGGATTGACCGCGGGAGATCCCTGCACTGTCGCGATGGAAACCGCTGCGGCCCATGGCGCCTCCGTGCAGGCCTGTGCCCGGGAGGGTCCCGGGGGCACCATCGTGGAGGTGCGCACTTCGTTCACGGTGAAGGTGGTGATTGCCGGGTACCCGTTGCTGCCGGATGCAATGGGTCGGGCACGCGCCGGACCGCCGCCCTAGATCCGAATCCGCATCCGAATCCGAATCCGGAACGGAAACAGGAACCTGGACAAGGACAGGGAAGCGCCGGTCGCCGCACCTGGCCAGCGGTCCTAGCGGTGCGACGGGTTGGGGTCCTGCGCCAGGATCAATGCCAATAGTGTTGCGGCGCCGGACTTACTCAGCGGGTTGTTGCGGTTGCCGCACTTGGGCGACTGCACGCACGAGGGGCAGCCCGTGTCGCACTCGCACGCATCAATGGCGTCGAGGGTCGCCTTGACCCAGATCCGGACGGCTTCGTAGCCCCGCTCGGCAAACCCCGCCCCGCCGGGATGGCCGTCATAAACGAAGATGGTAGGGAGCATCGTGTCGGCGTGCAGTGCGGTTGAAACTCCACCAATATCCCATCTGTCGCTGGACGCCACGAGGGGTAGCAGACCGATGGCGGCATGTTCCGCGGCGTGGAGGGCGCCCGGCAGATCGGCCGCGGTCAGGCCGCTGCCTTCCAGTAGCTTCTGGTCGAACTCGAACCAGACACCCTTCGTGTGAAGATCCCGGGCCCCGAGTTCGAGCGGCTCTTCACCAAGGATTTCGTTGGAGACGAAGGCCTTCCGTTGAAACGACACCACCTGCGTGGTCACCATTACCTCGCCGAACCGGATCTGTAACCCGCCCCAGTCCTGTGTCCGGCTGGTGCTGATCACTTCAATCTCGGTGATATCCCTGGCCTGGGTGTAGTAATCCGGGTTGGACCGGGTCACCATGGCGCAATGATCCTGTTCGTTGAGCTCGTCGACCACGTAGGTCTGCCCTTGATGCACATAGATCGCACCGGCATGCGCCTGATAGTGGCTCTGCGGCGAATCCATGGTGCCGAGCATGGTCCCGGTCCCGGTCTCGACAATGCTGATCGGGCCGCCACCGTCGGCGCGCAGGCTGACCATCCCGGCAGCGCTTTGCGGGTGCGTCCAAAACCATCCGGCGGGCCGCTGGCGGAGGAACCCCTGGCTGACCAATTTCGCGAGCAGGTCCTCAACCCCGGAACCGAAGAGCGCGAGATCAGCCGATGTCAGCGGCAACTCGGCGGCGGCTGCGCAAAGGTGTGGGCCGAGCACATAGGGATTGGTGGGGTCAAAAACGGTAGCTTCCACCCCGACGTCGAACACTGCCTCCGGATGATGCACCAGATACGTGTCGAGTGGGTCATCGCTCGCGATGAAGGCTGCGAGCGCGTCCTGCCCCGACCGTCCGGCCCTGNCCTGCCGATCTGCTGCAGGAGCGAGGCCCGGGTGCCGGGCCACCCTGCTACCAGAACGGCGTCCAGCCCGGAGATATCGATACCAAGTTCAAGCGCGGGCGTGCTGGCAATACCGAGCAGCTGCCCGCTGCGCAGCGCTGACTCCAGTTCCCTGCGCTCCTCGGGAAGGTAACCCGACCGGTACGCAGCAACCCTGCCGGGCAGGCTGGGATGAACCTCATGGAGCAGCCGCTTTGACATCGCGGCGATGCTCTCCGCTCCCCGCCGCGACTTGATGAATGCGATCGTCCGGACCTGTGCGGAGACCAAATTGGTCAACAGGTCAGACGTCTCAGCGATGACGGTCCGGCGTTTGGGGGCACCGTTCTCTCCCCGCAGATCAGTGAGTTCTGGTTCCCAAAATGCTACGGTCGTTGACCCATGTGGGGAACTGTCCTCCACTACCGGCGTCGCCTCACTGCCAATCAGTTTCCCGAAGGAGGCACCAGGATCGGCCGACGTGGCGGAAGCGCCAATGAAAACGGGGGAGACGCCGTAGTACTCACAGACGCGCCGCAGACGACGCAGCAGATTCGCCACGTGGGAGCCGAAAACCCCACGGTAGCTGTGGGCTTCATCGACGATCACATACTTCAGCCGACGAAAAAACCTGGCCCACCAGGAATGGTTGGGCAGGATCCCGTAATGCAGCATGTCTGGGTTCGCCAGCACCAGGTTTGCGTGGTCTCGGATCCACCGGCGGGCTGTCGGATCGGTGTCGCCGTCGTACGTTTCCGCCCGGACCGTCGGAATGTTCATGGCCTTCACTGCCGCCAACTGATCTGCGGCGAGTGCCTTGGTTGGTGCGAGATAGAGAGCCACCGAACCGGTGGGCTCCAGCGAGGTCCGGTCCCCTAACGCGGTCCGGTGAATCTCGTCGAGCACCGGCAGCTGGTAGGCAAGCGATTTCCCGGATGCCGTGCCGGTGGCCACAATGGTGTGCCGACCGCTATGCGCAGCGTTTGCTGCGATCACCTGATGCCGCCAGGGGGTAGACACGCCCAACGACGCATAGGCAGCGACAATATCGGGGTGGGCCCAGTCCGGCCACGGCTCGGTGACGGCCTGCCGGGCGGGAATCTCCCGAACGTGAACCAGCTGCTCCGGTTCGGCGCCCCCACCAAGTAGGGGAATCAGGGAGTCATGAAGGGCCACCTTGCCATTGTGTCACTCCGGCGGGTGCGGAAAACCAGAAAAGGTAGGTTAGGCGCGAACCACGAAGACGTCGGCGAGATGCTGCCAGCCCAGGTACTGATACAACTGCTGGCCGTCAGCCGACGCCATGAGCAGCCCGTGTTCCACATCGTCTTCCAGCACCGCCGAGGTAAGCGCACGCATCACGTAGCTGCCGAGCCCGCGACGACGGAACTGTTCACTCGTCAGGATGCGGTCATAGACGGCGAAGCCCTGTTCCACTGCGACTGATCCGCGGGCCGCCTCCTCACCGTCGGCGGTCACGATGACCCGGCGACAGGTTGGCTCACGAAGGTGGGTAATGGAGAACACCTCATCAGGCGGGCGAGGGTCCTCGACGTCCTGACCGTCCATGTTCACGGTCATCAGTGCCTGATGGTTGTCAATCACCCTCAGGCCCAACGGGCTGAGTAGGCCGAGTAGTTCGTCCATCCGGGTGGTCACCACGGTGAGGAGACGATTCGGGTCGGCTCTGGTTTCAGCTGCGAGCGAGAGTGCCAATTCGTCGGTGGGTTCATACAAGAAGTGCTCCTGCTGATTGCCGTGATCCGTGAGGGATACGGACACCGTGCGGCCGTCGTCGTGCGGCTGATAGCTCCGGCAGGAGGACCAACCGGAGATCCACGTCTTCAGCAATTTTTCGGAGAGATGTGCACTCATGAAATGACCTTAGGCTTTGTGGCTGGTATTGAACATAGGACACCGAAGCCGTAGTCGATTCGAGACCTCACCGAGGGCGGACCGTTATGCTTGACTGCGTGTCCATGAACCGCATTGTGCTGTATTACGCTTTCACCCCGCTACCCGATCCGGAGGCCGTCCGACTCTGGCAGCGGGCACTCTGCGAGAAGCTCGGGCTCCGGGGCCGAATCCTGCTATCGAAAGACGGGATCAATGGAACCGTCGGCGGCGAATTGAACGCCATGAAGCAGTATGTGAAGGCAACCCGCGAGTATCCGGCCTTCAAAAAGATGGACATAAAGTGGTCCGAGGGCGGGGCAGCTGACTTTCCCCGGCTCAGCGTCAAGGTACGAGACGAAATCGTGTCTTTCGGCGCCCCCGCGGAGCTCAAAGTCAACGAGGACGGCGTTCTGGGTGGCGGCACGCACCTGAAACCCGCGGAACTGCACCGCCTGGTGGATGCCAAAAAGGCCAGTGGTGAGGAAGTGGTCTTTTTCGACGGTCGCAACGCGCTGGAGGCGCAGATCGGCCGGTTCAAAAACGCGATCGTCCCGAATGTCGCGACCACCCAGGACTTCGTCAATGAACTCGACTCTGGTCGGTATGACGACCTGAAAGACAAACCGGTGGTCACCTACTGCACTGGGGGGATCCGCTGCGAAGTTCTGTCCAGCCTGATGATCAATCGCGGCTTCACCGAGGTGTACCAGTTGGATGGCGGAATCGTGCGGTACGGGGAGGAGTACGGTGACTCGGGCCTCTGGGAGGGGTCCCTGTATGTTTTCGACAAGCGCATGCACATCGAGTTTTCACAGGATGCAAAAACCATCGGCAAGTGTGTTCGCTGTGAGACACCGACGAACAAGTTCGAGAACTGTTCCAACCTCGCCTGCCGCAATCTGACCCTGTACTGTGCGGACTGCGCCGCTTCCCCATCGACGCTGCGCTGCCCTCAGGGCTGCGAATCCGATGAGGCCGAGGCAACCGCCGCGGGTGCTGCGTGAGGCATGCCGAGTTCACCAGCGATGTCCCTGATGCACCGCTCAGCAGTGACAAGGCGCTTCTGGCGGCCCTCGCGGCCGACCTTCAATCACTCAATTACACGGTCGACGGCGTCGCCGGGCTCGTCGGTGTCGAAGCCTGGGAGTCGCTCGAAAACGATCAGCTGATCCCCGCGCTCCTCGCCTGCCGGCAAGCGGACGCAACAGCCGGGGACCAACCCACTGCTGCGGTATTGCTGTGGCTGCTCGGCGAAACGGTGCCCGAAGCCCACCTCAGCAGGGCTTTCATCCGGACCACACCGGACGGGCTGGCTCGCCTGGGCTTGGCTGAACGGCATGGTGCGGACGGTTGGCGGGCGGTTGTCGCCCTCCGCCCCTACTCTTCAGACGCCGGAGGCGATGTGTGGGTGGCCAGTGACCTAGGCCAGCATCAGCGGCCCGGGGTGCTCCGCCGCGATCACGTCCTCGGTGTTGGCCAGGCTTCTCGCACCCTGGCCCAACTGACGGTCCGGCCTGCCGTGGACCGTGCCCTTGATCTGGGCACCGGGTGCGGCATCCAGACCTTCCACCTCCTTGGTCATGTTCGGCATGTCACTGCCACCGATATCTCGGCTCGAGCGCTCGCGTTTACCCGCTTCAACCTGCTCCTGAATTTCGAACGGTTGGGGCTGGACCCCGATGACCTGGGAAACCGGGTAACACTCAGACAAGGAAGCCTCCTTGACCCGGTAGCTGGCGAAACATTCGACCTGGCAGTTTCGAACCCTCCATTCGTCATCACTCCCCGCCACCCGGCGGAAACCGCTGAAAGCCAGTTCACCTACCGTGATGGCGGACTGCCCGGCGACGATATTGTTTCGACGCTGTTCAAAGAACTACCTGGCGTCCTGACTCCGGGCGGCACGGCCCAGCTGTTGGGCAACTGGGAAATCTCCTCCGGGGCGCAGTGGCACGATCGGATCGAGTCGTGGATTCCCGCCAGCGTGGACTGCTGGGTGCTGCAGCGGGAACAGTTGACCCCGTCGGGCTATGCGCTGACCTGGCTGCGGGATGCCGCCGAAACCCGTGATCGAGACGGGTTCGTGGACCGGTATGCGGCCTACATCGACGACTTCCGGTCCCGCAACGTTGACTCGGTCGGCTTCGGCGCGGTGCTGCTTCGCACGCACGACGTGCCGCACACCGGACAGCCCGCCAGCCAGCAGGCCGCCTCAACGCCGGAGGTCCCGCTTCGTCAGTTCGAGGAGATCACGCACACGCTGGAGCAACCGATCGCCCCGCACTTCGCCGCCGGCATCGGCAGGTACGACTGGGTCGTCAAGCACGCCGAGGACCTGTCCGAGCAGCATTTGCTGGTGGCCGACGACGTCACCGAGGAACGTCACCAGCGCCCGGGCGCCGAACACCCCGGAGTGATCCTGCTCCGGCAGGGTGCTGGCTTTCGTCGCACCAACCTGCTGAGTACCGAGTTGGCAGGTTTCGTGTCCGCCTGCGACGGTGAGCTCTCGGCCGGTCAGATCGTGCTGGCTCTCAGTGCGCTCCTTGGCCAGGACGACGACGCCTTCCGGGCTGCCCTGCTGTCCGATGTGCGGAGGCTTCTCTTGGACGGATTCCTGATTCCGGCAGCAGCCAGCTGACGTCGGCAGGCCACCGTTCCCGGCCGCCAGCCCGGGCGTCGTGCGGCCCCGGCGAGGAGAGGTTCTGCACAGTTATCCCCTTTTTGTGACCAGCGGTACACCGAAGCCGTTACCCTATTGCAAGAAGGCATACCGCATACTGTGAAGGGTGTGGGGGCTAATGGCCCGAGTCGCCCCGTTACGAAAACCGCTGAAACGCCATCAGCTCAGCGGACCTATATATAGGAGAGAAGTGCCCACTAAGGCAACGGACAAGAAGCCCGGCCGCAAGCTCGTCATCGTTGAGTCACCCGCAAAAAGCAAGACCATTGCTGGTTATCTTGGCGAGGGCTTCGAGGTCACGGCGTCCATGGGGCACATCCGGGATCTTCCCCAGCCCTCAGACCTGCCCGCCGAGCTGAAGAAGACCGGTGTGGGCAAATTCGCGGTGGATCTCGACAACGACTTCGAGCCCTACTATGTGGTGTCGGCCAACAAGAAGAAGACAGTCGCCGAGCTGAAGGCGGCGCTCAAGGGCGCCGAAGCCCTCTACCTCGCAACTGACGGTGACCGTGAGGGTGAGGCAATCGCCTGGCACCTGCTTGAGGTGCTCAAACCCAAGGTCCCGGTCTACCGGCTGACGTTCCCCGAAATCACCAAGGAAGCCATCCAGCGTGCCCTGCTGGAAATGCGCGAACTCGACATTCCGATGGTCGACGCCCAGGAGACCCGCCGGATCCTGGACCGGCTGTACGGCTACGAAATCTCACCAGTACTGTGGCGCAAAGTGGCTCGCGGCCTCTCAGCTGGACGCGTGCAGTCGGTCGCCACCCGGCTTGTGGTCGAACGCGAGCGCGAACGGATGGCCTTCCGTGCAGCGTCCTACTGGGATCTCACCGGCACCTTCTCACCGCAGAGCGGTGACGAGCGTCAGTCCTTCGCGGCCAAACTTGTCAGCCTCGACGGTTCACGGGTGGCGACAGGCAAGGATTTCACCGACCTCGGAGAGCTGAAGTCATCGACGGTGGCCCGGCTCGATGCCGAAACCGCCGAATCGTTGGCGGCCGAACTGCAGGACGCCGAGTTTGCTGTCCGCTCGGTCGACACCAAGCCCTACACCCGCCGGCCTGCAGCGCCGTTCACCACCTCGACCCTGCAGCAGGAAGCAGCCCGCAAACTGCGATTCTCCTCCAGGGTCACCATGCAGGTTGCCCAGCGCCTGTATGAAAACGGCTACATCACGTATATGCGAACCGATTCACCGGCCCTTTCGGATCAGGCCGTCAACGCCGCCCGCCGTCAGGCATCCGAACTGTACGGTGCTGAATACGTCCCGGACGCCCGCCGTGTGTACAAAGGCAAGTCCAAGAACGCGCAGGAAGCCCATGAGGCGATCCGCCCCGCCGGTGACTCTTTCCGGACGCCGGCGCAGGTCGCCGGACAACTGCGCGGCGAAGAGTTCCGGCTATATGAACTCATCTGGAAGCGGACGGTCGCTTCCCAGATGGCTGATGCCAAGGGTTCGACGGCGACTCTCCGGTTGGGTGCTCTCGCAGCTGGTCCGGACGGAAAGACTCGTGACGCTGAGTTCTCGGCCTCCGGCACCGTCATCACCTTCCGCGGCTTCATGGCTGCCTATGAGGAAGGTAAGGATGCCGGGCGCAATGAGCAGGATGCCTCGGCCGATGGTGGGCAGGAAGCCCGGCTTCCCAACCTTGCCGCGGGGGACAAGCTGGGGGCGGAGGAGGTCAACGCCGTCGGGCATGAAACCTCACCGCCGCCGCGTTTCACTGAAGCTTCGCTGGTAAAGGTCCTGGAGGAGCTGGGCATCGGCCGGCCCTCAACCTACGCAGCAACCATCTCCACGATCATGGATCGCGGGTATGTGCGGACCCGCGGGCAGGCGCTGGTCCCTAGCTGGATCGCTTTCTCAGTGGTCCGGCTGCTGGAGGAGCACTTCCACGACTACGTCGACTACGACTTCACTGCGGAGCTGGAAGAGGATTTGGACCGCATTGCCCGCGGTGAAGCTGGCCGCGTCGACTGGCTGAACCACTTCTACTACGGGGACCGTAAGGTCACCGGGCTCCACACCATCGTGAACGACCTCGGCGAGATTGACGCACGCAAGATCAACTCCATTGAGATCGCCGAAGGCATCACACTGCGCGTCGGCAAGTTCGGGCCTTACCTGGAGAAGCCGCTCCCCGCTGATGCTGAAGAAGGAACCGAACCTCAGCGAGCCAACGTTCCTGAAGACCTGGCCCCCGACGAATTGACTGTCGAGAAGGCCATCGAACTGATGAACACCTCTGGTACCGAGGAACGGATCCTCGGCGAGGATCCGGAGACGGGGCGCTCCATCGCGGCACGGGACGGCCGCTATGGCCCCTACGTGATTGAGCTGATCCCGGAGGTCACCGAAGAGGAACTGGCCAAACAACCGGTGGAGTATTACAAGAACGGCAAGCCGAAGCCGCCGAAAAAGCCGACCAAGGAGAAGCCCCGCACAGGGTCCCTGTTCGCTTCAATGTCGCTGGACACGGTGACTCTTGAGGACGCCCTGAAACTCATGAATCTTCCTCGGGTCCTCGGCGTCGACGCTGAAGGCAAGGAGATCACCGTCCAGAACGGTCGGTTCGGTCCCTACCTGAAGAAGGGCACCGACTCGCGGTCCATCGGGTCGGAGGAGGAAATCTTCACCATCACGTTGGAGCAGGCGCTGGAGATCTACTCCCAGCCCAAACAGCGCGGCGGG